>JADGON010000394.1 GCA_017882945.1 Acidimicrobiia bacterium
GGACACATGGTCCAGCGGCTCGGGCTCGGCGTCGATCACACGACGTTCGACCAGCTCCCGACGGAGTGGACGCCAACGCTCCCGGCCAGCGGATGGCCCGATGACACGCCGCGGCGGGTTCGGGCGGGTGGAGTCGACATCGTCGTGGTGCGCGAGTGCGGTGCCTGGTCCGGGCTCGCGGCGAGGTGCACGCACGCCGGTGGACCGCTCGACGAGGGTGCGCTGCGAGACGGCTGCATCGAGTGCCCGTGGCACGGGAGCCGCTTCCGCCTGCGCGACGGCTCCGTCGCCCAGGGGCCCGCCTTCGCGCCGCAGCCGGTGGTCTCGGTGCGCGTCCGTGACGACATCGTCGAGGTACGAGCGACCTCGGAGGGCTGAGCCCGCCCGCCGCCCTACTCTGAGACCCGATGGACGTGGCCTGGCTCTACAGCACGACCCGCGGTCAGCTGCTCGACCTCGCCCAGAGCATGGACGACGCGCAGGCGAACCTCCCCGTGCCGGCTCTCCCCGGCTGGACCGTCAAGGATGCGTACGCGCACCTCACCGGGCTGTGCGCGGACGTGCTCGACGGGCGGATGGAGGGAGCGGGCGAGCCGCCCTGGAGCGCTCGGCAGGTCGCGGAGCGCGCGGATTGCAGCCTGGCCGAGGTGTGCGCCGAATGGGCCGAGCGCGGACCGGAGCTCGACGAGTGGCTGAAGGAGCGCGAGGAACCGCCGATGTTCGTCGCGTATGACGTGTGGTCGCACGAGCAGGACATCCTGGGGGCACTCGGCCAGCGAGGTGAGCGCGACGACGACCGCGTCCAGGACCTCGCGGCGTCGGCGCTCGCCGCGTTCAGCGACCGCTTCCTCGCCGAAGGGGCGCCGCCACTGCGCGTCGTAGGTGACGAGGTCGAGTCGGTGCTCGGCGAAGGCGAGCCCGCGGCGACACTCCAGGTCGACGACTACGAGCTGATGCGCATCCTCTTCGGCCGCCGCAGCCTCCACCAGATCGAAGCTGCCGACTGGACCGGTGACGAAGACCGGTACATCGACCACCTCCATCTCTTCCCGTTGCCCGCCCACGACCTCGTTGACTAGCCGTCGTCAGCTCCTGATGTGGGTGTTGATCGCGATGATCTCCGGAGCGGTGTTCGTCGCGTGTGGTGGAGGGAGCCGCGCTGCCGCGAAGCCGAAGCCGGTCGAAGACGTGAACATGCGCGCCACCGACTTCCGGAACATCAACACGATGACCAAGGTCGACAACCACTTCATGACCAACGTGCTCGGCCACGACGCCAGGCACTCGCCGTCGCGCGCTCCAAGCACGGCGGCGTCTACCCGGTCGGGACACTGATCCAGCTCGTGCCCCAGGAAGCAATGGTCAAGCGCCGTTCCGGATGGAACAAGCAGACCCACGACTGGGAGTTCTTCTTCCTCGAGACGACACCGCAGGGAACGAAGATCGTCACCCGCGGCGCCGACAAGGTCGTGAACCGCTTTGGCGGCAACTGCGCCTCATGCCACCTCTCCGCCGACCCCAAGTGGGACCTCGTCTGCGAGCACACCCACGGTTGCGCGCCGCTCCCGATCGGCGACGACGTCATCGCCGCCATCCAAGCGGCCGACCCTCGTCCGCGGTAGCGCACTGGCCAATCACTCAAGCTGTCACGGGTCCCGAGCGTGCCAAGGTCCGTTCGGGTCCTGGGCCTCGAGTGGGCCGCCGTGCTAGGTGGCGGACTCGGCGAGCGCGGCGAGGCGGTCCAGAGTCGCCTCCATGGAGGCTTTGTTGTGAGAAGCGCGATCGGCGACCCCGCTGACCGGCTTGCCCATGAACGTGACGAACTTGCCGCGCTGGTCGGTCCAGACCTCGGTGACGCGACACCCACCGTCGGTCGGCTCGAAGCGGTAGGTCCAGCGGGCCACCTTGAACGGGCCGGACGTCACGTCGAATGCGAAGACCTTCCCGGGCTCGCACCCCACGATCTTGGCCGTGGTCGACCACTTCTTCTTGCCCCGCCGGTTGTCGCCCTTGAAGCGGGCACCCATCGCCGGACCCGTCGCGTCGCCGAGCCACTTCCCCCCGATGTTCTCGGGCGAGAGGTCACCCATCCGCTCGACGTTCGACACGCGGGACCACAGCTCGTCCGCAGGTGCGTTGATGACCCGCTCCACGCTCACTTCATCAGCCATGAGCCGCGACCCTAGGCCGCGCGTCGAGCAGGCGCTCAGTGCCTCAGCGGGTGCGGGCGGAGCGGCGTGACTGGGAGTGTCGGCGGGGCGGACGCCCGGAGCGCTGCGCCCCGTTCTTGCGCTCGGGGCGCGGCTCCTCGCCCGTGTGATCACCGATGCCGAGCTCGCGCTGGAGCTGGCGGCTGGCTCGCACCTGGTCGGCGGCGACGAACGACACGACGACCCCCGAGGCACCCTTCCGAGCGGTGCGCCCGGAGCGGTGGACGTAGGTCTTCGCGTCCGTCGGCGGGTCGAAGTGCAGGACGCATGCGACGTCGTCGACGTGGATGCCCCGTGCTGCGACATCCGTGGCGACGAGTGCGTGCACCGAGCCTCGCGTGAACGCGGCGAGCGCGCGATCGCGCTGACCCTGCGACAGGCCACCGTGAATCGGCGCAGCCTGGACGCCGGCCGCACCGAGCTTCTTCGCGATCTTGTCGGCACCGTGGCGCGTGCGACAGAACACGATCGTCGGACCCTCCGCGTGAATGACCTCGGCCGCGCGCGAGAGGCGATCGCTGGTGTGCACGCTCTCGAACCGATGCTCGGCATCCAATGCGTCGGACTCCTGGCCCGGCACCTCGTGGCGAACCGCGTCACGCTGGTAGCTGCGCGTGATGACACCGACGTCGCCGTCGAGCGTGGCAGAGAACAAGATGGTCTGGCGCTCCTTGGCGGTGGCGTCGAGGATGCGCCGCACCGCGGGAAGGAAGCCCATGTCGGCCATCCGGTCGGCCTCGTCGATCACGACGATCTCGACCATGCCGAGGTCCACGACCCGCTGCGCGATCAGGTCTTCGAGCCGGCCCGGGCAGGCCACGAGGATGTCCACGCCCCGGCGCATGGCCCGGCGCTGCGGCTCGTAGCCGACCCCGCCGTAGACCGTGAAGACGGTGCGGTCCCGGACGTCCGCGAGCGGGGCCAGCTCACGCTGGATCTGCGCGGCGAGCTCGCGGGTCGGTGCGAGCACGAGTGCACGCGGCTTCTTGGACTTCGCACGGCCGACGCGGTCGATGAGCGGCACGCCGAAAGCGATGGTCTTGCCCGAGCCGGTGGGGGCACTCCCGCAGACGTCCCGGCCCGCGAGCAGATCGGGGATGGTGAGGGACTGCACCGGGAACGGAGCAGTGATGCCACCCTTGGAAAGGACGGCGACGAGGTCGGCGGGAACGCCGAGATCAGTGAAGCTGGACACGATGGAACTCCTAGCCCCGCGTGGGGGGACATGGCCCCGAAAGGGGCTCGTTACGGGCCGGCGCACTTACTCGAGCAGCGCGGCACACAGGCAACGAGGATCGAGACGGACCTGAGCACTCGAAGCGCGGTGGTCCTGAAGAGCGAAGGTTCACAGTTGCGAACGGTGAGAAGGATAGCACGGCCCGCGTTCGATCCGGGGACGGTCCAATCCCTGCGTGTCCGGCGCCCGTAGTCTCAGGCGACCCCCGACCCGAGGAAGTCCCCCATGAACATCTCTCGCCGAATCCTGCTTCCGTCCACCGTGCTGATCGCCGTTGTCGGTCTCGCCGCCTGCGGCTCGAGCAGCTCGAGCTCCACGAAGTCGTCAACCTCTTCGACGACCACGAAGGCGGCGAACACCTCCACCGCGGTGATCAAGACGGCGAATGCCTCGGGGATCGGCACGATCCTCGTCGACGCGGGCGGCAAGACCGTCTACACCTTGACCAAGAACGGCGCCGCAGTCCCGTGCACCGGCGCGTGCCTGACCGTGTGGCCGCCGGTGCTGCTCCCGGCCGGCACGGACACCGCGACCGGCGGGTCGGGCGTCACCGGGCTCGCAGTGGTCAGCGCCACCGGCGGCAAGCAGGTGACGAGCAAGGGCCTCCCGGTCTACACCTTCGCCAACGACACTGCGGCCGGCGACGTCAAAGGTGACGGCCTCTCGAGCTTCGGCGGCACCTGGCACGCCGTGACCGTCACGAAGGCGCCGGTCCAGACCTCGTCGACCACCTCGAGCAGCGGCTACTGAGCACAGGGCTCAGGTCACGTGGACCCAGTGCGCCACTGACGGGACGCCGTCGCGGTCGACCACGAAGAGCATGTACCAGCCCGGTGGGGTGAGGTTCGATCCCGCCGGCACCGTGACCGAGACTCCGTTCGCCGTGGGCGTCATCCCGAGCTTCACCAGTCGCTGGTTGCTGTCGCTCGAGTGCGTCACGGCGGCCGGTCGCACCAGCACCGCCGAGGTCAACGCGGTGTTCTGGGTGGTGCCGAGCGGGTAGCTCCCCCCGTAGGTGACCTCGGTGGGTCCGCTCGTGATCGTCGGGCGCGGCGTGCCCGTCTGGAGGTACGCCGGCGTGAAGATCTCGATGCGCATCTCGAAGGAGCCGACCGGGTTCCCACCGAACGTCGCGACCCGGCCGTCCGGAAGCAGGATCGCGGCTGAGTGGTACACCCGCGGCACGGTGGGATCTGCGACCTTCGACCACGTGTCCGTCTTCGGGTCGAAGATCTGCGCGCTGTACACAGGGCTGAAGCCGGCCTTCACCGACGTCAACGCACCACCGGTCTCGAGGACCGTCGAGTCCGGCAGGATGACCGCGCTCACGTACATCTTCGGCGTGTCGAGCGAGGGGCCGGGGACGTACGCGGGAGCGGGCTGCTTCAGATCGACGATCGAGGTCGTGTCGGTTGCCGCGGCGCTGCCGTCCGTCTTGCCGCCGCCCATGATGAGAACCCGCTGATCCTGCGCGGGCGGGAGCAGCACGCTCATCGACTCGTCCCGAAGTGATGGCTTCGTGATGCCCGGCACCTTCTGGTAGGTGTTCGCGTTGATGTCCCAGATGCCCGGGGGCGTGCTCGAGGTTCCGAGCACGTTGGCGCCGGAGTAGAACAGCCGGCCGTCGCGCAACAGGTGCAACGCCGGATACGTGGGGGTGAAGGGCATGCCCGCAGGAGCCGGCTGGGACGGCGACCACTGCGTGCCGTCAAAGATCTCGTTGTTGCGCGTGCGCACCCGGTTCTCGTTGAACCCGCCGAGCGTGAAGAGCCTTCCGTCGCCGAGCTCGACCACCGTCGGGTACCAGCGCGCCACGGCGGAGTCGGGAGCCGCCACGTACTTGGACTGCTCCGGGTCGAAGATGAACGCCTGCTTGGTACCCGCGTAGTTCAGGTTGGTGTCCGTCGGGTAGTCCGAGGTGCCGCCGGCGACGAGCAGCCGGCCGTCAGGCAGGAAGGCGTGGCCGGAGCAGAAGGCGTCCCACGGCGTCGAGACCGCTTGGAAGGTGTTCGACTCCGGATCCCAGATGCTGGTCCGGAACGTCCCGGCCTGGAAGTCCGCCTTGTTGGCCCCGGACCCGGCGACGAGCAGCACCTTCCCGGTGTGCAGCAACGCCACGTGGATCGCGTTGACCGGCGACGGGCTCGAGTTGACCTGCCAGCTCCCGCAGGCGGCCCCGACGGTCGCGACGAGCGCCAGCAATGCCGCCAATCCGAGCCCGCGCACCCCCCTCATCGGGCAAGTCTCTCGCTCCCGAACCCTCGAAACCAGTACCCCCCGGCTCATTCACGCTCTCGGTCCGAGTTTCCGGGGCGTGAAGGCCGCGATACCGTCGGTCTTCCTTGAGCCGTTCGGGGGCCAATGCGGGCAGTGGTCGGTGTGGTCAGGGTGCTCGTCACTTGCCTGCTCGCTCTGGGCCTGCTCGCCGCGAGCCTCGCTCCCGCCTCGCCCGCGGCATCTGCGGCTTCGAACACTCCCCGGACCGTCTGGCTCTGCCAGCCGCATCTCGCCGACGACCCGTGTGCGGCGGACCGCGCCGCGACGTTGGTCGCGGCCGACGGCTCGACGCGCGTGGAACCTCAGAGCACCGCGAAGTCCCGGCCGGTTGACTGCTTCTACGTGTACCCGACCGTGAGCTTGCAGCCCACGATCAACGCGAACCGCAACATCGACCCCAACGAGACGAGCGTCGCGATCGCGCAGGCGTCACGCTTCTCCCAGGTGTGTCGCGTCTACGCGCCGATCTACCGCCAGCTGACGTTGCGAGCGATCGGTGGTGGAGCGACCCGTGCCGCGGCGGCACTCGCCTACGGCGACGTGCGCGACGCCTGGAGGGACTACCTCGCCCACGACAACCACGGGCGAGGTGTCGTGCTGATCGGGCACTCGCAGGGCGCCGGAATGTTGACCCAGCTGATCAAGCAGGAGATCGACCCGAAGCGGGACGTTCGTCGCCGGCTCGCGTCCGCGCTGTTGCTCGGTGGCAACGTGCTCGTCCCGCGCGGGCGTGATGTCGGTGGTGACTTCGCCCACATCCCCGCGTGCCGCACGGCGACACAGACCGGGTGTGTCGTCGCGTACTCGTCGTTCGACCAGGCACCGCCGGCCGGCTCCATCTTCGGTCGTGTCAACGCCGGCTTCAACGCCGTACGCGGCACCACGACACCGGCCAAGTCCGAGGTCCTGTGCGTGAACCCGGCGGCGCTCCGCGGCGGGGCCGCGGTGGTGCACCCGTACTTCCCCGCGCACCTCGACCTCGGGGTGCTCGGTGGCGCGCTGCCCGCAGGCGCGCTCGCGTCGGCACCGACACCGTGGGTGAGCTATCCCGGCCTGTTCCGGGCCGAATGCCGGCATGCGAACGGGGCGAGCTACTTGCAGATCAACGACGAGCGCGGCGCCGGCGACACCCGTCCGCACCTCATCGACAGCCTCGGCGCGGGATGGGGCCTGCACCTCGTCGACGTCAACATCGACCAGGGCGACCTGGTACGACTCGTTGGCCGCCAGGCGACGGCGTACGCCGCGAAGAGCTGACCAACGCCTCCTCGGTTGGCCCGCGGGTCTCGCTTGGCCCGCGGGTCGATCTGCGGAAGGAAGCGTGGCGTCAGATCTTGCGGCCGGCGAATGCGAGGAGGCGGTCCTCAGGCGCGGCGTCGGCGGCAACCGGCTGTTCCGCCTCGAACAAGCCGGGCACCCGCAGCTCCGGGCCGATCATCTGCCGACCGACCACGAGCGCGGTCTCGATGAGCTCGGTGTCCTTGACCTCCTGGCCGCTTGCACGCGCGATGTCGA
>JADGON010000084.1 GCA_017882945.1 Acidimicrobiia bacterium
GGGCGCGACCGTGGTCGAGCACTGCGTGGCGCCGTCGACCTTCCAGACCAGGCTTCCGGGCGCCCAGACGAGCGTGTAGACGTGCCAGTTCAGGCTCACGTCGCTCAGGCCCGAAGCCGCACAGGTCCTGCTCCCGGTGGAGCTCAGGAAGTTCTGACGCACCGCGGTCTTGTTGTCGTTCCACATCTCGGCGATGTCGATCTCTTCCGAGCCGGGATCCGGCCAGCTGCACGGACTCACGTTGTCCGCGGAGATGATGTTCGACGCCTGGCAGTTCTCACCCAGCATCCAGTCGGCAGGCCAGGTTCCCGAACCACCGGCGAGCTTCGCCCGGATCTCGATCGTGCCGTAGAGGTAGTTGAAGGTCTTCCACTGGATGTTGCCCGAGGTGTACGAGTGACCGGCACACGACGTGTCGGCCTTGCTCGTCATCGTCACCACCCCACCGTTCACGGCCACGTTCGCCGGCCGGTAGCACTGGACCTCACCGTTGCTCGCGTCACCGGTGCGGTCGAGCGCAACCCACTTGCTCGTGTCGAGCGAGGTCCCGTTGAACTCGTCGGCAAAGAGCAGGGTGCCGGGGACGGGAGGGGTCGTTGTCGGCGATCCCGACGCGGTGGCGTCGAAGGTCGACTCGCCGGCGAGGCCGGTGAACTTGAAGGCCTTCAGCCCGGTCTTGGTGCTGCACGCGTCCACGCCGAGCCGATCCGCCACGACGAACGCGCGCGCGGCGCTCCCGGCGTACGACCCGGTCACGGTCGCCTTCGCCAGCGCGAAGTTCTTCGTGATGCGCGGATTCGTCGCGGTGACCCCATCGGTCCACGTGATGTGGGTCGGGTTGACGGTCCCACCCCTGGCGGTCCAGCGGATCGTGGCGCTCATCATCGGGACCGCGGCGGTCGTGCACGCGGTGGTGCCGGCCAACGACGTGGCCTGCAGGTGCCCGACGGTGACGACCACCGCCGAGTTCCCGGTCGTGCCGGTGCTGCACGTGAGCTTGGCCCTGAACTTCTAGACCACCCCGCCCCGAGCGGTGTTCAGGATGCCGGGCTTCGTCGTGTACTGCCCCGTCATCGCGCAGTGCACCGTGCCCACCGCATCGAAGCGCGGGATCGCCGCGCCGGCCGACGCGCCCACGAACACCCCGCCCAAGGCCAGCGCCATGACGGCCGCCGCGCCCACGAATCGCCGCATCCTCGAGATCCTCCACTCACGCGCTCACGCTCTGACCGGTTCGTCCGGAAAGCATGAACCTCGCCCGGTATCAGCGTAGACGACCGGATTGCTGCCGGCGAGCGGGACCCCGACCGACGGCGAGAGCCCCTACGCTGGGGCCATGGCATCGAAGTCGAAGCCCGCAGGCGAGTCCAAGAAGCCCGGCCGGTCGCTCAAGGAGAAACGAGCGGCGAAGCACCAGAAGCAGGCCGAGAACAAGCAGACCCGGAAGGGCTGGGAAGCGAAATAGCGGGGCGTTCCACCTCCGTGTCGGGACCCGACGGGCGGGCGTGGGCACTCGCTCGCCTCTCGGCGGCACGTGTCGCCCGGCTCGGCACCGTCGGGCCGGCCGGTCAGGCTCGTCTCGTCCCGACGTGCTTCGCGCTCCTCGACGAGCTGATCGTCTCGGCCGTCGACCACAAGCCGAAGACCACCACCTCCCTCGCTCGCCTCGCCGACATCGAGCGGCTCGGTCGGGCGACCCTGCTTGTGGACCACTACGACGACGCGGATTGGTCGGCACTCTGGTGGGTGCGCGTCTCCGGGCCCGCGGCGGTATTGCCCCCCACCGATCCACACACTGCCGCCGCAGTCGACCGGCTCGTCGCGAAGTACCCGCAGTACCGGACCCATCCTCCGGCCGGACCGATCTCCACGATCGGCATCGAATCACTGACGTGGTGGCGCGCATCGACATGAGCAGGCTCAGCCGACCGCGAGGAACGGACTTCGGCAGGGCCGATGCGGGGTACGCCCCGGCGTGGCAGATCCGAGCCGGCGCCGCGGCTCGGCGCGCCACGGCTCCCTGACCGAGCGAAGCGGGGTGCGGGGGGTTGGACGCCCACGGGTGACGTCCCCCTGCCCTCCCACCGCACCCCGCGGGGACGGTAGCGGGCGAACAGGCCATAATGCAAAGGACGCATTACGCGAGGAGCGCGCCTCCACATGGGAGGGTCGAACATGGCCGAACCCGACGCCCGCACGCGCCTGCGGGAGGTTGCCCTCGATCTGTTCGGCCGCCACGGGGTGCGCGAGACCTCGACGCGCGAGATCCTCGCCGCAGCCGGGCTGCGCAACCCCTCGGCGATCACCTATCACTTCGGGTCGAAGGCCGAGCTCATCGATGACCTCGTCGGCGAGCTCTACGGCGGGCAGACCCCGGTCCTGCAGTGGCAGGGGGAGCTCGTCGACGGTGCTCGGGTGCCGACCATCGATCAATGGGCCGCCGTGGCGGTGGACGGAGCCTCCACGCTCATCTCGACCGAGCGCGGGCGCCTCCTGGCCCGGGTCTGGTGGGAGTACGACGGCTTCCTGCACCCGAACGTCTTCGAGGAGTTCTTGGCGAGCGGGCATCCGACCGCCGTCCGATGGCTCGACGCCGTCGAGACCACGTTCTCGCACTTGCCCCGGTTCGTCGCGGTTGCCCGCAACGTCACGATGCTCCGGACGCTCGAGTGGATGATCGCCCGCCGTGCCGGCCGGCTCCTGACGGGGAGTCCTTCGGGCGGGCTCTCGGTAGACAATCCCGAGGCGTTCCGGCAGTTGATGCAAGAGGTTGCAGTCGGCATCCTGGCCGCCCCCACCCAGCTGACCGACACCGATGTCACGTTCGGCGATGAGCCCGAGGATGGAGCCTCGGCCGGCGGAGACCCGGGCCCAGGGAATGTGACGGGCTGATCCGCTTCGGACTCGACGTCGAGGGCCGGGAAGCCGCGAGCTTCGACTCCGAGACCTGCGGCCGGCCGAGCCCGTCGACGAGCCGGCGCCACGGGTCAGATCAGGCTGAGGCCGCCGTCGACGGGCAGGACCTGGCCGGTGATGTAGCTCGCGTCCTTCGAGAGCAGGAACACCGTGGCGGCGGCGACCTCCCAGCCAGTTCCCTGACGGCGCAACGGCACCGGAGTGCGCTCGCGCGACGGGCGACCGCGCGATGCCCACCGCCCGAGCGGGGTGTCGATGAGGCCCGGCGCGAGGACGTTCGCGCGGATCCCTTGCCGCGCGCCTTCCAGCGCGACGTGGCGACACAAGCCGATGAGACCCGCCTTCGACGCGTCATACGCGGGGAGCCCGCTTCCTGGCTGCAGCCCGGCGACCGACCCGATGAACACGAGCGCGGCGTCGGCTCCGAGCTTGGGCAGCACCTCGCGGGCGATGAGGAAGTGGCCGCGCAGGTTGACCGCGAAGGTCGCGTCCCAGTCTTCGACCTTGGACGCCAGCCCCACGCCGCGACCGATGCCGACGTTCACGACGACGCCGTCGAGCCCACCTTCGACTGCCGCGGCCACGATCCCGATGCAACCCGCCTCGGTCGCGACGTCGCCGACGACGACCGACGCACGCCCACCTTCCTGCTCGATCCACGTCGCGGTCTCCGCGGCCGACTCCCGATCGCGGTCGGCACACACGACGGCCGCGCCTTCACGGGCCGCCAGCACCGCGATGGCCCGTCCGTTGCCCACCGGCGGATCCGGGTCCTCCGAACGCTGGGTTCCCGCCCCGACGACCAGGATCCTTCGCCCCTCCAGCCGCAAGCCGCTCACGGCGCAGCACCGTAGCGGTTAGACCTACCGCGAGCCGGGAAGAACGGAGCGACCGATGAGCACCGAAGAACGCCCACCCAGCCCCATCCCCGCGGAACCCGTCGTGGTTCCCGTCGATGCGATCACGCAGCTGCTCGAGTCCTTCGCGCGTCGCGTCGAGGACCTCCGCGCTGCGGACGGTGTCGCGAAGCAGATCCAGGGCCTCGTGCACGACGCCGTCGGCCGCGGAGCGCTCCGAGACGCGCTCACCGGACGTTGGCTCGGACACGCGGTGCATCCCGTCCTCACCGATCTCCCCATCGGCTTCTGGACCAGCGCGTTCACCCTCGACCTGATCGGTGGTCGCCGGAGCCGGCCTGCCGCGCAGCTGCTCGTCGGCCTCGGAGTGCTCAGCGCGCTTCCCACCGCGGCGAGCGGTGCCGCGGACTGGTCCGACACGGCCGGGAAGGAGCGACGCGTCGGCCTCGTGCATGCGGCACTCAACACCGCGGCGATCGGGTTCTTCACCGCGTCGTGGCTGGCACGCCGCGGGGGGCGGAACGGGCGCGGCGTGCTCTACGGGCTCGCGGGCAGCGCGGTCGCCACCGGCGGTGGCTACCTCGGGGGGCACATGGTCCAGCGCCTCGGGCTCGGCGTCGATCACACGACGTTCGACCAGCTCCCGACGGAGTGGACGCCAACCCTCCCGGCGAGCGAGTGGCTCGATGACACGCCGCGGCGGGTTCGGGCGGGTGGAGTGGACATCGTCGTGGTGCGCGAGGGCGATGCCTGGTTCGGGCTCGCGGCGAGGTGCACGCACGCCGGTGGACCGCTCGACGAGGGTGCGCTGCGCGACGGCTGCATCGAGTGCCCGTGGCACGGAAGCCGCTTCCGCCTGCGCGACGGCTCCGTCGCCCAGGGGCCCGCCTTCGCGCCGCAGCCGGTGGTCTCGGTGCGCGTCCGTGACGACATCGTCGAGGTACGAGCGACCTCGGAGGGCTGA
>JADGON010000395.1 GCA_017882945.1 Acidimicrobiia bacterium
CGCTGCGCGAGTCGGGGCTCTCGTACGCCATCCTCCGCCCCGCGGTCTTCTTCGGCGGCCGTGACGTCCTCATCAACAACATCGCCTGGCTGCTCCGACGTCTCCCGGTGTTCGGCGTCGCACCCGGTAAGTACGGGATCCAGCCCATCCACGTGGAGGACATGGCCCGGCTCGCCGTCGCCCAGGGCGAGCGGAACGACAACGTCATCCTCGATGCCGTCGGCCCCGAGACGTTCGAGTTCCAGGAGCTCGTCCGCCTGGTCCGGCTGGCGGTCGGGTCGCGCTCGCCGATCGCACCGGTCCCCAAGTGGATACTCCTCGCGACTTCGCGGATCGTCGGGTCACTTGTCGGGGACGTGGTGCTGACGCGCGACGAGGTCGAGGGACTCACCTCCAACCTGCTCGTGTCGAGCAACCCTCCCACCGCTTCGAGGCGCTTCTCGGACTGGCTCTCCGCGAACGCGCAGCAGCTTGGCGTCGAGTGGGCCTCCGAGCTGCGTCGTCACTACGCGTGACCAACCGAAGGCTGCCCTCAGATCACCAACTCGAACGCCGTCCCCCCGGGTCCGGTTCGCCACGTGATCGACCCGCGGTAGCGCTCGGCCACCGCCTTGACGATCGCGAGGCCGAGCCCGGTCCCGCCCTCGTCGGGGCACGTCGTGAAGAAGCGCTGGAAGATTCGCGGTTGGTTCGCCTCGCTGATCCCAGGCCCGTGATCGCGCACCGTCACCACGAGCCGCCCGTCCCGTCCGTCCACGGTCACCTCGACCGGCCGCTCGCCGCGGTACCGGACGGCGTTCTCGATCAGGTTCTGGACGGCTGAATGGAGATGGTCGGCGCCGACCGCGACCCGCGCCGGCGGCCGCCTCAGCTCGAGCGACACCGCGTCGCCGAACCGCTCCGCGATCGACCGGAAGAAGCCGGGGACGTCCACCCGATCGGCGGCCTCAGGTGCGTTGCCGATCCTCGCGAGGTCGAGGAGCCGGTTCACGAGCCGCTCCATCCGGGCGGCGTCCACCTCGATGTTGGTGAGAAAGCGCTCACGCTGCGCGCCGTCCATGGCCTGCCACTGCTCTCGCAACAGCTCTGCCGCGCCGCGAACGGCGGTGATGGGACCCTTCAGCTCGTGCGTGACCTCGGCGGCGTACTCGGCCAGGTCGCGCGCGCGGTTGCGCAGCCGCTCCGTCATGGTGACGAGCGATTGGCGGAGCGAGGCCACCTCGGCTGGCGTCCAGCGCGACGGCTCGGGGAGGCTGGCGTTGCCGCCCTGGGCCACCACGTCCGCGGTCCTGGCGATGATCCGGAGTGGCCGGGCGATGAGCGTTCCGAAGAGGAGGCTCACGAGCAGTGCGGTGAGACCGGTGGCTGCCAAAGCGACCAAGAGCCCCCGGCGCGAGTGCCACAGGGAGGTCAGGGCGTCGAGGCTGGTGCGCGACATGCGGACCACCGCAACCACCTTCCCCTCCGAGAAGACCGGCAACGCCGTGAAGACCCTGATCGCTCCCCGGCTCCGGACGTCCGAGATCGGCGGAAGCGGCTCGTCGCTGACCCGCTCGCGTGCGATCGCGGAGTACCGCCCGCCGAGCGCCGAGGCGACCTCCGGCAGCCCCGCGAGCGAGCGACCGGCGTCGCCGCGGCTCGTGGCCACGACGCAACCCCGCGCGTCCAGGACACGGGCTGCGGAGAGATTGAAGATCTGCGCTCGCCGCAAGAGCGGCTCGACCGCCTTCCCCGCGCGCTGCTCCGGCCCGTCACCGGGTGAGCACTCCGGCAGATCCGCAGGCTGCGGCGGCTGCACGCCCGACGCTAGGTTCGCCACGGGCTCGATCGGGATGAAGGGGTCGTCGGCTCGCGTCGGCGGCCGGAAGGGCGGCGGCAGCTCCACGCCGCGCGCCGCGAGCCACCGCTCGCGCCACGCCTCCCCGACCAGCACCGACTGGGCGATGAGCTGCCGCTCGGTCTGGCGCACCAGCAAGGTCTCATAGAGCCGGAGCCCGACGACGGCGATGAGCGGCGTGAGCAGCACGAAGAGGTTGGCGCCGAGGAGCCACCAGCTCAGGCGTGGCCCGGATCGAGGGGCGCTCACGTGCCGAGCTCCTCGCGCAGTCGGTAGCCGATCCCATGGACCGTCTCGATCGGGTCCGCGCCGACGGCAGCCAGCTTCTGGCGGATACGCCGGACGTGGCTGTCGATCGTCCGGTCGGTGATGGCGTGGCCGCGCCCCCAGGCCTGGTCGACCAGGTCGTAGCGGCTGAAGACCTTGCCCGGGGCGCCGAGGAGTGCCAGGAGGAGGGCGAACTCGGTGACGGTGAGCACCACCTCGCGGCCGTCCCAGGTACAGCGGTGCCGACCGATGTCCATCGCCAGCGGGCCGCGCCGGAGCGCCTCCGCCACCGCGGCCGGAGGTGCGCGCAGACGGCGAAGTACCGCTCGCACGCGAGCGAGCAGCTCGCGCGGGCTGAAGGGCTTGCTCAGATAGTCGTCCGCCCCGAGCTCGAGCCCCAGCACCCGGTCGAGCTCGTCGTCCTTGCTCGACAGGAAGATGATCGGAACCTCGCTCGTTCGGCGGATCCGGCGGCAGACCTCGAGCCCGTCCGCCTCCGGCATCAGGATGTCGAGGACGACGAGGTCGATGCCGCCGGCATCGAGCCGCTCGCAGGCCTCGCGCCCGTCGCGCGCCTCGACCACCTCGAAGCCACCCTGCGTGAGCGCGAAGCGGACCACCTCGCGGATGTGGCCATCGTCGTCCGCCACCAGGATTCGGTCCACCGGTATCCCCCAGATCATCGACCCGAGCGTCGCCACCGCTTCCGCACGAGCGCGGCCCAGTCTACCGGTAGTAGCTGCGGGCAAGGTCCACCGTGTAGGCCACCTGAACGGTCGCGAAGGA
>JADGON010000396.1 GCA_017882945.1 Acidimicrobiia bacterium
GAGCTGCGCTCGCTCGACGACCCGCGGACTGGTCGGGCGCTGTGGGAACGCACGGTGATCATCGCGAACACCTCCAACATGCCCATCATGGCTCGCGAGGCAAGCGTCTACACCGGGATGACCGTCGCGGAGTACTTCCGGGATCAGGGACGCGACGTCGCGCTGATCGCGGATTCGACATCCCGGTGGGCCGAAGCGTTGCGCGAGTTCGCCTCTCGGAACAGTGAGCTCCCCGCCGAGGAGGGGTACCCCGCAAGCCTGCCGTCCGCGCTCGCCGCGTTCTATGAGCGCGCGGGACGGGTACGGACGATCGCAGGGGCCGAGGGATCTGTCACCGTGATCGCCGCGGTATCGCCGCCCGGCGGAGACTTCACCGAGCCGGTCTCGGCGTACACCCAACGGTTCGTACGGAACGTCTGGACCCTCGATCGCGATCTCGCGTATGCCCGCCACTATCCCGCGGTGATGTGGCGCTCGTCGTTCTCGCGCGACGCGGCTGATCTCGCGGCGTGGCACGTCACCCATGGCGATCCCAACTGGCCGGACCGGCGCGCCCGACTCGCGGGACTGCTCGCCGGGGCGGATCGCCTTCAACCGATCGCGGACCTGGTGGGGATCAGCGCACTGCCCGGCCGCGAGCGCGTGATCCTGCTCACCGGGCAGCTCATCCGTGAAGCGGTCCTGCAACAGAGCGCGTTGAGCCCGAACGATGGCTACGCGGCACCGCCCAAGCAAGCTGCGATCGCCGACGCCGTGCTCGCCGTCCACGAGCGCTGCCTCGAGCTGATCTCCCGAGACGTTCCGGCGTCGCTGCTCGACGAGGTCGACTTCTCCCCTCTGATCCGAGCACGCGACGATGCAGGCCCCGACGACGTCGGCACCGTCACTGAGCATCGCGACCAGGTCCTCGGCGCGCTCCCCCAGCCATGAGCGGCCAAGTCCCGATCGAGTACACCGACATCCGTCACGTCGAGGGACCACTCCTCGTCGTCGCGGGTGTCGATGGCGTCGGATGGGATGAAGACGCCGAGATCTTGCTCGACGACGGCGTGCGACACGGCGTCGTGCTCGAACGCGATGGTGACGTCGCCGTGGTCCAAGTGCTCGAGGGCACCGCGGGCATCGCCACGACCGGCACCGCGGTGCGCTTCTCCGGCCATCCGATGCGCATCAGCGTCGGCGAGGCCTGGCTCGGACGGGTATGCAGCGGTCGAGGCACACCCCTCGACGGCGGTCCGCCGATCTTCGGCGACGAGCTCGCGGATGTGAACGGAGCACCGATGAATCCGACGATTCGCGAAAGTCCGAGCGACGCGATCCTCACCGGCATCTCGATCCTCGACTCGCTGACCACGCTGGTGCGCGGCCAGAAGCTGCCGATCTTCTCGGTCGGAGGCCTCCCCCATCTCGAGCTCGCGACCCAGATCGCCGCGCAAGCCCATGCCGGTGGCGAACCGTTTGCAGTCGTGTTCGCGGGGATGGGCATCACGCACGCCGACGCGGCCGCGGTGCGCGACACCCTCGAGGGACGCGCGGCATCTGGTGAGCTCACGATGCTGCTCAACACCGCGGACGATCCGGTGATCGAACGCATCGTCACCCCGCGGGTGGCCCTCACGGTGGCGGAGCACCTGGCGTTCTCGACCCATCGACATGTGCTCGTCGTGATGTCGGACATGACCGCGTACTGCGAAGCCGTGCGCCAAGTCTCCGCCGCACGCGGCGAGATGCCCGGCCGTCGTGGCTACCCCGGCTACCTGTACAGCGACCTCGCCTCGATCTACGAACGTTGTGGTCGTGTCCGTGGCCGCGCCGGGTCGATCACCGAGGTCCCGGTGCTGACCATGCCCGGCGGCGACATCACCCACCCGGTTCCCGACTTGACCGGCTACATCACCGAGGGACAACTCGTGCTCTCCCAGGACCTGCACGCGGTGGGCGTCTATCCGCCGATCGAGCCGCTCGGCTCACTGTCACGGCTGATGCGCCGCGGTGCTGGGCCCGGCCGCACCCGCGACGACCACCTCGAGCTCGCCGCGCAGCTCGTCGCACTCCTCGCCAGAGCGCGCGATGTCCGCGAGCTGACCGAGCTCCTCGGAGAGGCCGCGCTCTCCGAGACCGACCGCGCCTACCTCCGATTCGCCGACGAGTTCAATCGCCATCTCGTGCACCAGGGTGTCCACGAGAGTCGCACCCTCGACGACACCCTGACGCGCGCATGGGCCGTCGCATCGGTCCTTCCGCGCCGCGAGCTCACCATGCTCTCGGCCGACGCCCTCGACACGTACTACCAACCTGAGCCGACAGAGCCGCCATCATGAGGATCCGCTATCCCCCGGGTCGATCGGGGCGACTGTGGCTCATGGAACGCCTCGTCGTCGCTCAGCAGGCCGCGGGCATCCTGCACCGCAAGCACCAAGCACTTCGCCACGAAGAGAGTCGCCTCGCAGCCCTTGCGGAACAGAGCGGCGCTACGTGGGCGGCCACGGTACGCGACGCCGAGATCTGGCAGCGCCGAGCGATGATCCTCGGCGGTCGATCAGGTCT
The DNA here is from genome assembly GCA_017882945.1 of Acidimicrobiia bacterium. Taxonomy (GTDB): domain Bacteria; phylum Actinomycetota; class Acidimicrobiia; order IMCC26256; family JAENVU01; genus Chersky-806. The sequence continues at coordinate 2,548 of JADGON010000396.1, forward strand.
CCGAGCCGCCGCAACCGCGGTGGACCCTGCAACGGCACGGCTCCGGTGGCGCACCGAGATGGGCGTCGAGCTCCCCGCCGAAGCCAGTTGCGAGCTCCCATCCACGCCCTCGATTCCAGGCACGCCCGCGCTCTCGGCGGCCGCGGTCGCCTACGGCCGCGCGTTGCAGTCGGGCGTCGAACACGCAGCCGTGACCGCGGCCAAATCGCGCGTCAGCGCGGAGCTCGCGCTGACGCAACGACGGCTGCGGGCCGTGCGCGACCGTTGGATCCCCCAGCTCCACGTCACGATCGCGGAGCTCGAGGTGCGTCTCGACGAGCGCGAACGCGAGGAGCTCACACGCACGAGGCTCCACGGCCCGACCGTTCCGATCGGCCAACCGAGCCAGGAGTCACGATGACGATCCACCGAGTCCTTGTCGCGGTCGACGACTCGCCGGCTGCGCTCCGCGCGGCGCAGGTCGCTCTCGACCTCGCCATCGGCTGGAGGGCTCAACTCCGTCTCGTGGCCGTCGCCGGAGACCATGCCCTCGGCGCGCTTCTCGACACCGCCCTGCCCGATGGCGAAGCGACCGAACGGGTCGAGCAAGGCGGCCGCGCGCTCCTCCGCCACCTCGCCGACACCGCCCGACTCCAGGGGCTGGACGTCGACACCGTCCAGCTCAGCGGCGAACCCTTCCGCGAGATCCTCGACCAGGCTCAGAACTGGCGGGCCGACCTCATCGTGATGGGCCGCAGCCACCGGCGCGGACCGTCGTCGCCGTACCTCGGCAGCGTCACCGCGCATGTGCTCGAGTTCGCCGACCGTCCCGTGCTCGTCGTCCCTCACACCTCGACTTCGGATGCGACGCGCTAGCTGTTGTGCCCGGCCAGGTTGGTGACTCGCCTGGCGGGTGGTCCGACGATGGGCGTGACTTTCGACCCTGGCCCCGACCAAGGTGGTCGCGGTAGGACTGTGGAAGAGGAGCGGCCATGCAGCCAGCCGGGCAATACCGAACCGATTCCTTCCTTCACCATGGACACGAGCTGGTGTACGACACCTACGGCGATGGCGAACGCCTGATCGTCTACACGCATGGGTTGTTGTTGGACGCCGAGTTGAATCGCGGCATCGCCGGCGCCCTCGCCGACCGGGGCAACCGTGTCGTGCTGCTCGACTTGCTCGGCCACGGACGGAGCGACAAGCCCACGCACGCTTCCGAGTACCGGATCGACAGCTATGCGACGCAGGTATTCGCCCTGCTCGACGAGCTCGAGGCGCGCGAGGCGGTGCTCGGTGGCCTGTCTCTCGGTGCCAACGTGAGCCTCTTCGCCGCGACACAGCACCCTGAGCGGGTGCGGGCCGTGGTGCTGGAGATGCCGGTGTTGGAATGGGCGGTCCCCGCGGCGGCGATGGTGTTCGTGCCGATCGTGCTCGCCGCGCACTACGGACGGCCCGTGTTGCGGGTCACCTCAGACCTCGTTCGCCGTGTCCCCCGTACGCCGTTCGGTCCGCTCAACAGTGCGCTGAACGCCGCCTCACTCACCCCGGAGGTACTCGCCGCAATCCTGCACGGCGTGCTCGTGGGACCCGTCGCACCCACCCAGGAGGAGCGCTCGCGCATCGCCGTGCCCGCCTTGATCCTCGCCCACCGCAACGACCTGATTCACCCCTTCAACGACGCCCGCACCTTGGCCCACCAGCTTCCCAATGCCGAGCTGGTACCGGCTCGATCCCCGTTCGAGCTGCGTCTCCGGCCACAACGCCTGACCGACCGCATCGCCGAGTTCCTTCGCGACGTCTGGGAACCACCACGCGAACGCCAC
>JADGON010000085.1 GCA_017882945.1 Acidimicrobiia bacterium
AGGGAGCGACGCTCGTCGAGCAGTGCCTGCTCGGCGACCTGGAGGGGAAGGGAGGGCAATGGAGGTCCTCTCGCGACGGCTGGAGCCCCGAGCGTACGCGAAACCTGCAAATGGCCTCGATCTAGGAGACTGTTGAACAAGGCGTTGTCGGGTTCGTAGGCTCGGGGATGCGGGCCCGGGTTCATGACTTGACCGAAGTGCCGGTGTTGAGGTGTGAGCCGGTCGCCCTGGTGGCTGATGCCGAGAGTGGTCCCTCGTTGTCGGTTCCCGGGTCCGCTCTCAGCCGGCGGCGAGGGTCCAGGTCGGTCCGGTGCGGGTGAGGCCGAGGTTGACGAGCCGGCGGAGGTTGAGCGCGGCGACGCGTGTGGAGAGTCCGTGTTGGTTGCGTTCGATGCCGCGGTAGCGGACGCGTCGGTGGCCGCGGGCGACGAGCCACGCGATGCTGCGTTCGACCATGGGTCGGTGTTGGCGGTAGTCGTCGACGAAGTCGCCGGCGTGCCAGGCGCGGCGGGCTTCGACGAGTTCGGCGTCGTGTTCGTGGATGTGCAGGATGCGTCCGTCTTTGGCGGTGGTGCAACGCGTTCGTAGCGCGCAGCCACGGCAGCGGGTTCCGAAGGTGGCGCCGCCCTTCGCGGCGATGGAGACGGTGTGACCAGCGGGGCAGGTCGCGGTCCGGGCATCGTGGTCGATCGTGAAGTCGTCGCGGTCGAACCCGCCGGGCACCGCGGGCCGCAACGGGATCGCTTTGATCGCCTGGTCGTGGTGCGCGTCGCGCAACGCCGAGCGGACCGCCCCGGACCCGTACGCGCTATCCGCCAGGACCTGAAGCCCGGGCGACTCCCCGGCAAGCAGCTCGACCCCGGTCGACCCGTCCCCGGCGTTCGCGGGGGTGAGCGTGGTCGCGGTGATCAGACCGGTCTCGGGCTCAACCGCGAGGTGGGCCTTGTAGCCATCGCGGTATTCGCTCACGCTCTTGTGCATGTGGCGGGCTTCGGGATCGACCATGGAGATCACCCGATCCGGGGCCACCCGCCGGGCGATCCGCCACGTCCCGTCCGTGTCGCCGGGTTCGACATCTTGGCCCGCGACCAACGCCAACAGACCCACCGCGTCGGTCTGCGCGGGATCAAGCGCGACGCCCTCGAGCGCCGCGAGGACCGCTAGCGCGTCGTTCACCAAACCAGAAACGAGTGCGTTCTTCGCGTCGGGGTCGTCCCACGCGCACACTGGCTTGCCCGACGCGTCGTAGTCATGCGCGCTCACACTCACCGCCGCGGCTTCGGGCACCAGTCGCCGGACCCGCCGGATCGACGAGACCAGCTGCGTGACCGTGTCTTGGGTCGCGACCGCATCATCGAGCAATGTCGAGTCCAACGCCCGCCGCCGGCGCCCCGTGAGCACCCCGGTCTCGGTGATCACTTCCCGGACCGCGTCGAAGATCCGATCCGGCCGGTCACTGGCCCGCAAACGCGAGCGCCAATACGTCAACACCGAATAGTGGATCCCGGCATCGTCGAGCGCGAGACCCGCCGCGACCTTCCAAGCAATATTGGTCCGCAACGCCTGCGCCGCATCACGATCCGAGAGACCCTCCAACGCCTGGAGGACCATCACCGTCGCGATCACATCGGCCGGCGCCGACGGGCGACCCCGCCCCGACGGGAACAGATCCGCGAACAACTCGTCGGGGAACAGTTCCTTGCGGTGATCGGCCAAAAACGCGTCCACCGAGTCGTCAGGCACCAGATGCCGGCACAACGCAGCCGCGTCCAACAGCTCAGCGTTTGGGTCGCTCGTCCCTTGCATCCACCCAGTCTGAACAACCCGACCAGAAATCGCGAGCACCAACCCGCCGATTGTTCAACAGTCTCCTAGAACGGGACGAGCGCGTAGACCCGGACGGGGCCGTCCTGGTGGAGCAGCTGGTAGGGGTACTTCGTCTCCGTGACGAGGCAGGTCGTGTGGTACTTCGCCGCGAGGGCGTCGATCTGCGCGCTGGTCAGCCGGTTGTAGGCGGCGCGGAGGCCGGGCAGGTCACCGTGCCAGCCCGGTCCGGAGAAGTACGCCGGGCCGCCGACGAGCTCGTCGATGCGCTTCTTCCAGGGCCCCAGGCGGTCGTAGGGGATCGCCTGCCAGTTCGCGATCTGGGGCCGCTCGGCGCGGTCGAAGGAGTCCTGGCGGTCTACCGGGAAGATGCAGCTGGTACCGGTCGGCGTGTTCATCCGCACCCAGTCGAAGGCCCGGGATTCGTGGTCGACCGTGGTCCACGCGGCGATGTTGCGCCGGATCATGCGCGGCGCCGCGAACACGGGTGCCGTGGGCAGGACGGCGATGGCGAGCGTTGCCGCGAGGACGAAAGTCGCTTCGCGCCGGGCCCGCCGCCGCTTCCGCCGGTTCGCCCCCGGAGGCCGTGCGATCTTGCGTGCGTAGCGGAACGCCTGGAAGAAGAAGACGAGCGGCACGATGACGGGGAAGGACCGCAACGGCATGAGCCGCAGGTAGCTCCAGACGTGGAGCGCGCGGGCGAGGAACGCGAGCGCGAACGGCACCGCCGCCGCGACCTGGAACGCGAAGAAGAAGCGCTGCGTGAGGTCGCGCTTGGACGTCACGAAGGACCAGATGTTGAACGCGAACATCGCGAGCAGCAGCGTGAGGTGGAGGGCGACCTGGCCCCAGCCCAGGGTCTTGCCGCCGAAGAACGGGTCCGTGTGATACGGGATCGCCTCGAGCACCACGAACCGTTGGAGTGCCTGCGACGCGCTCCCGACGGCCGACAGCGCGCCAAGCACGCCGGGCACCGCGAGGAGGATCGCGAGCCAACACCATCGGAGCGCGGCGCGGCGCGTGTCGGGCAGCGCGAGCAGCGCGATGCCACCGGCCCAGGCAGCCCACATGCCGACGGCCGGGTGGAAGCTGATGGTGAGACCGATGAGCGCGAGGCCGAGCGGGATCCTTCGTGACGTCAGGGCGAGGAGCGCGCCGAGGAAGCACACGTACGCGACGGTCTTGGCCTCGAACGTGCCGAGGATCCACTCGCCACCGATCACCGACTGGTTGCTCAGGAGCCAGAACACGACCGCGAACGTGGCCGGCCAGACTGCGAGCCCGAATCGCATGCCGAGGCGGATCAGCAGCAACCCGAGGATGGGCCAGAAGACGAGGCGCCCGAGCCATCCGAAGGCGTTGACCGAGAGCGTGCCGGCGGCCGGGGAGAACAGGTGGTCGAACAGCCAGTGCTCGCCGAACGATCCGCTGAACGTCCAGTCGCCCCGGAGGTAGCTCGCGTCGGCGACCCGCTTCACGAGCGGGAGATAGAGCTCCTCGCTGAGTCGAGGGACCGGCCATCCGTACAGGAGGAGGGTGACGGCGAGGACCAGGAGCGTCGGGAGCACGAGGTGGCGAGCGCCCAGCCTGACCCCGCGATCCTGCCGCACCTCCACATCGACCATCCGGGCCTGGACTCTAGGTCTGTCGTCGCCCGATTCACTGCCCGACCGCGACGGCGCTGATCACACGCCCCGGCGGACGTAGAGGTGGTGGCGGCAGAGCTGATGGGCCCGCCGGGGCTGGTCACACCCGATGACGGTGCACGGCCGGACGCGCTTCGCTCCATGCTCCCAGTAGTCGAGGAGTCGTCCCTTCCACTCGAGCTACTGCTCCCGCTTGCATGACGCCGGTAGGTGCTCATCCATGAACGGGATCGTCACCCGCAAGTGATCTCGGATGCTTTGGATCACAGACGTGCATTCGTCGTCCCGGTGGGGCTTCCTTCATCGCTTCGCACCACGCGTCGAACTGTTCTCGCTTCTGACCCGGCACGAGGAACTGATCGGCGAACGGGATCGTCGCGTCCGGTGGACGCGCGTCGAGATGATCTGGAACTCGCTGATCGGCTGGTGGCGAGGGAGCCTGACCGGCCAGTCGGCGATCGTGCCGTGCCCGAGAGATGCCGTCAGCGCTTCGAGCAGAAGGCGGTACCGCGACCGCGAAGACGAAGCTCAGACGGGTCGAGCCAGCACGCGTGAACCGCTGGCGACGGGTTCCGGTACCGAACCAACCCTCTCCGGCGACGAAGCCGGCGAGGGTAAGACCTATTGATCGCCAGACCCGATGGAAAGCGTCGGTTGGATCGGTGGAGCTGACGGGACTCGAACCCGTGACCCCTTGCATGCCATGCAAGTGCTCTACCAGCTGAGCTACAGCCCCAGAGGGAAGTTCCAAGTTATCAGTCGTCCTCTGGGCCTCTGCGGTCTCGCACACGGAGCACATGCGCACGACCGTACGGGCGGGTTGGGACAACTTCCAAGGAAGAGGGAAGCGGTGCGCCTACGCTCGCCCGACGATGAGTGAGACGGACCCCGACACCCCGAGACACCGATACGACGCGCGCCTCGCGAACGAGATCGAGGCGAAGTGGCAGGACCGGTGGGAGGCCGAGCGCACCTTCTGGGCCCCCAACCCGGAAGGGCCGTTGCGTGAGGGCTTTGACGCAGTCGCGGGCCGCAAGAAGCTGTTCGCGCTCGACATGTTCCCGTACCCGAGCGGGAAGGGCCTGCATGTCGGTCACCCCCTCGGGTACATCGGCACCGACGTGTACGCGCGGTTCAAGCGCATGACCGGCCACAACGTCCTGCACGCGATGGGCTACGACGCCTTCGGGCTGCCCGCCGAGCAGTATGCGGTCCAGACCGGCCAGCACCCACGCGTCGCGACCGAGGCGAACATCGCGAACATGCGCCGCCAGCTCCGTGCCCTCGGGCTCGGTCACGACCCCCGGCGCAGCGTCGCGACGACGGACCCGGCGTACTACCGCTGGACGCAGTGGATCTTCCTCCAGCTGTTCGGCTCCTGGTACGACGAAGACGCGGACCGCGCGCGTCCGATCGCCGAGCTCATCTCGGTGCTCGAAGCCGATCCCGACGCAGACTGGGCCCAGCTCGACGGTCGCGCGCGCCGGGAGCTGGTCGACACCTACCGGCTCGCGTACCTGGACGAAGCACCGGTCAACTGGTGCCCCGCGCTCGGCACGGTCCTCGCCAACGAGGAGGTCACCGCGGACGGGCGCAGCGAGCGCGGCAACCACCCCGTATACCGGCGTCCGCTGAAGCAATGGATGCTGCGGATCACGGCCTACGCGGAACGCCTGCTCCATGATCTCGACGAGTTGGATTGGACCGACTCGATCAAGCGCATGCAGCGCAACTGGATTGGCCGGAGTGAGGGCGCGGAGGTCGACTTCGCGGTCGAGGGCCACGACGACATCGTCATCACCGTCTTCACGACCCGCCCCGACACGCTCTTCGGCGCGACGTACATGGTCCTCGCACCCGAGCACCCCCTGGTCGACGAGCTCACGCCGGCGGAGTGGCCCGGCGCGTCGCTCGGCGAGGACATCAACGACATCCCCGCGTCCTGGCGGGGGATCTTCGGTGCGGAGGCCGGTCCGGCCGAAGCGATCCGCAAGTACCGCGAGTTCACCGAGCAGAAGAGTGAGCTCGAGCGCCAGGCCGAAGGCAGGGAGAAGACCGGTGTCTTCACGGGCGCCTTCGCGACGAATCCCGTCGACGACAAGCCGGTCCCGATCTTCGTCGCCGACTACGTGCTGATGGGCTACGGCACCGGGGCCATCATGGCGGTGCCGGCGCACGACGAGCGCGACTTCGAGTTCGCGCAGGAGTTCGAGCTGCCGATCGTCTGCGTCATCCAGCCTCCGACGAGCTGGACCGAGGAGCACGGGGTCACCCAGCAGACGCCGGCGGCGGAGTGGCCCGAAGCGTTCACCGGTGACGGAGTCGGCATGAGCTCGGCGAACGACGAGGTCTCGCTCGACGGGATGTCCGTCGCCGAGGCCAAGCAGACGATCACCGCATGGCTCGAGGCGCAGCAGCTGGGTACGCCGACCGTGACCTACAAGCTGCGTGACTGGCTCTTCAGCCGTCAGCGTTACTGGGGTGAGCCGTTTCCCATCGTCTTCGACGAGGACGACCTCCCCGTCCCGGTTCCCGAGTCCATGCTGCCGGTCGAGCTCCCCGAGATCATGGACTTCGAGCCCGAGATCGTCGCGGACGACGCCGAGAGCGTCCCCCTGCCCCCGCTGGCCCGGGCCGATGCCTGGTCGACGGTGGACCTCGACCTCCCGCTCCCCGACTGGGCGGGCGGAGCCGGCGGCACGAAGACGTACCGGCGCGAGCTCAACACGATGCCGCAGTGGGCAGGCTCCTGCTGGTACTACCTGCGCTACCTCGACCCGACGAACGAGAACGAGTTCGTTTCGCCCGCCGCCGAGGAGTACTGGATGGCGCCGGGGCCCGGTGGCGTCGACCTCTACGTCGGTGGCGTCGAGCACGCGGTGCTGCACCTGCTCTACGCGCGCTTCTGGCACAAGGTGCTGTTCGACCTGGGACACGTGTCGACGCCGGAACCGTTCCAGCGTCTCTTCAACCAGGGCTACATCCTGGCCAACGCGTACACCGATGAACGCGGCTTCTACGTCGAGGCGACGGAGGTAATCGAACGGGATGGAAAGTTCTTCCACGGCGACACCGAGGTGCAACGCCAGCACGGCAAGATGGGCAAGAGCCTGAAGAACGCGGTCGCCCCCGACGACATCTACCGCGAGTACGGCGCCGACACGCTGCGGCTGTACGAGATGTTCATGGGTCCGCTCGACGCGAGCCGCCCGTGGAACACCGGCGACATCATCGGCGTCCACCGCTTCCTCCAGCGGCTCTGGCGCAACGTGATCGACGAGCAATCCGGAGAGGTGCGGGTCACCGCAGAACCGGCGGACGACGAGACCCGGCGACTGCTGCACCGCACGATCGACGAGGTCGGCACGGACATGAACGACCTCGCGTTCAACACCGCGATCGCGCGTCTCTTCGAGCTCAACAACCGGCTGACGCAGGTGGTCGCGGAAGCCGGCGAGGCGCCCGAGGAGGTCGTCATGCCGCTCGTCCTGATGACGGCACCGCTCGCTCCCCACGTCGCCGAGGAGCTCTGGGAGCGGCTCGGCAACGAGCGCTCCCTCACGCTCGAGGACTTCCCGACCCCGGACCCGCAGTGGCTCACGGTCGAGAGCGTCGAGATCGCGGTGCAGCTCAACGGCAAGGTCCGAGCGCGCCTCACGGTG
>JADGON010000397.1 GCA_017882945.1 Acidimicrobiia bacterium
CGCGAGATCGGCGAGCGTGACCCGCTCGAGCACGCCCCGCAGGTTCGCCCTGACCGCGACCCACACCTCGGGCAGCCTCGTGGCCGCGCCGGGATACTCGAGCTCCTCGGGCCGGCTGCCCCGCACCGCTGCGAGCGGACCCTCGACGGCCCGCAGCACCTCCGCGACGGTGATCTCCGCAGCGGGCCGGGCGAGCATCGAGCCGCCTTCGGGCCCCCGGAGGGTGCGCACGAGACCCGAGGCCCGCAGCTCGCTCAGGATGTTGTCGAGGAAGTTGCGGGGGATGTCCTGCGACGCGGCGAGCGACTCCGCCTTGAGCGGCTGGCCGGGCGGCACCGCGGCCAGCTCGGCCATGGCCCGCACCGCGTAGTCCGCCTTCGCCGAGATCCTCACCCCGTAAATCTCTCACGTCCGGGCCGGGACCCGCCGAACACCCTTGACCACCCAGCGTCGATACTCTATGTTGTCGATCGTTCTAGTCGACTTCATGACGTCCATCTTGCGACGACCAGGGACGGGCCGTGCACCTCGATTTCGGAATCGCCTTCGCCGGCCTGATCGTCGGCTTCGTCATCGGCCTCACGGGTGTCGGCGGCGGCGCCCTGCTCACGCCGGTGCTCGTCCTCTTCTTCGGCATCACCCCTGCGGCTGCGGTCTCGAGCGACATCGTGGCCTCGCTCGTGCTCAAGCCGATCGGGGGCTCGGTTCACCTTCGTCGCGGCACGGTCAACCTGCGCCTCGTGCTCTGGCTGGCGATCGGTTCGGTGCCCGGGGCGCTCGGCGGCACGTACGTGCTCGGTCACATGCACGGCCCCCACGTCGACAACTTCATCAAGACCACCCTGGGCTGGATCCTCGTGGTCGCCGCCGCCGCGATGATCGCGAAAGCCGGAATCCAGGCCCGACGCAAGGTCGAAGCCGCCCTCCCCGGCACGCTCGCGATCCATCCGTTGCGAACCGCGGCGATCGGCGTGGTCGGAGGCTTCGTCGTCGGCATGACGTCGGTCGGCTCGGGCTCCCTGATGATCGTCCTGCTGATGATCCTCTACCCGCGGATCTCGATGCGCGAGCTGGTCGGCACCGACCTCATCCAGGCGATCCCGCTCGTCGGCGCCGCCGCGATCGGCACGTCGATCTGGGGCCACCTCCAGATCAGCCTCGTCGGCTCACTCCTGCTCGGCGCGATCCCCGCGGTGTGGGTCGGCGCGCACTTCTCCTCGAAGGCCTCCGACCACTACATCCGCCCCGTGATCATCCTGGCGATGTCGTTCTCGGCACTGAAGCTGCTCGGCGTGTCGAACCAGGTGCTCGGCAAGCTCGTGGTGGTCGGCGTTGTCGTCACCGTCGGAACACTCCTCACGATGCGGGCCCGTGCGAAGCGAGCGGCGACGGCCGAGCTCGCCACGTCGAGCGTCACCTAGCTCGGGATCCAGGCGTCAGGGTCGGCGACGATCTCGACGACCGACAGCGGAAGCTCACCGGCCGCGAGGTCGGCCAGGGTGACCGATCCGAGCACGGCCCGCATGCTGGCCCGCATCGCGATCCAGACGTCGACGAGCCGCGCCGCGGCCCCGGGATAGCTGAGGTCTTCGAGCGGCGTGCGCTGCACACCCGCGAGCGGTCCCTCGACCGCGTCGAGCACCTCGAACACGGTGATCTGATCCGCTGACCGGGCGAGGGCGTATCCCCCGTCGGTGCCGCGCTGCGCGATCACGAGGCCGCCGACGCGCATCGACCGGAGGATGTTCTCGAGGAATTCGAGCGGGATCCCCTGCTCCCGTGCCACCTGCTCGCCCTTCACCCACGCGCCTGCCGGAGCCGAGGCCAACACGGCCGCGGCCCGCACCGCGTAGTCGGCCCTCGCCGAGATCTTCACGCCTTCATCCCCTCCACCACCCTGACAACGCACTTGACCGCGCTGCGTCGATACCTTAGGTTGTCGATCAAGATAGTTGACTACTACATCCTACGGCGTTCCGCCACCCCCACCCGAGATCCGCACGGAGGTTCCACCGAAATGTCGCCGACCCGAACCCGGCTCCGGTTCATCGTTCCGGTTCTCGCCTTCTCCCTCGTCGCCGCAGCGTGCAGCAGCAGCGGCAGCTCCAAGAGCGGCGGTGGAAGCAGCGACACCTCCGGCGGCGAGAAGGTCACGCTGCGGTTGGGCTACTTCGGGAACGTCACCCACGCACCCGCGATGATCGGCCTCCAGGACGGCGAGTTCGCCAAGGCGCTGGGCGCCAACGTCACGCTGAAGACGAGCGTGTTCAACGCCGGGCCGAACGCGGTGGAGGCGCTCTTCTCCAAGAGCATCGACGCCTCGTTCGTCGGCCCGAACCCGGCCATCAACGCGTACAGCAAGTCGAAGGGCGCGGCGATCCGCATCGTGGCCGGCACGGCGTCGGGCGGTGCGTTCCTCGTCGTGAAGCCCGAGATCAAGACCGCGGCCGACCTCAAGGGCAAGAAGGTCGGGTCCCCGTCGCTCGGCAACACCCAAGACGTCGCGCTGCGCTACTGGCTGAAGCAGAAGGGCCTCTCGACCGACACCAACGGCGGTGGCGACGTCAAGATCGTGCCCGGGCCCGACAACGGCACCGTGGTGCAGTCGTTCCAGCAGGGCGACCTCGCGGGCGCCTGGATGCCCGAGCCCTACGCCACGAAGATGCTGAAGGCCGGCGGGCACATCCTCGTGAACGAGGCCGACCTCTGGCCCGGCGGCAAGTACGTGACCACGCTGCTGGTCGTCCGCACCGAGTTCCTGAACGCGCACCCCGGCGTCGTGAAGAACCTCATCGCGGGCCTCTCCGACTCGATCGCGGTGATCACCACCAATCCCGCCAAGGCCGCCGACCTCGTGTCGAAGGGCATCGAGACCGCGACCGGCAAGGCGATCACCACCGGCCTGGTCACGTCGTCGTTCAAGAGCATCGCGTTCACCCTCGAC
>JADGON010000398.1 GCA_017882945.1 Acidimicrobiia bacterium
GTGCCGACCTCGCGTATCCCGATGCTCGACTCGTCCTCGAGTACGACAGCGACGAGTGGCACTCCGGAGTCACGCGGCGCCACCACGACGCGCAGCGTCGAAACCGGCTCCGAGCTCTCGGCTGGACCGTCCTCGAGGTCACGCCCTCCACCCTCCGCGCCCCGTCGGTGCTCATCACCGCCGTCGCCACCCTCCTCGAAGCTGCCTGACCCGCGGGTGCGAACGGCCGTCGGTTGCACTCTCGGCGTATGCCGCCGGTCCTGCAACGAGCGGCGGGGAGTGGGTGGCGGCTACGAGGGTGGAGCGGCGAGGCGGAACTCGCGGCGGTAGAGGTCTTCGTAGCCCATGCGGCGGTAGATCGGCTCACCCATGGACGAGGCCTGCAGCTGCACGTTGGCGGCGCCGAGGTCGAAGCCGAGGTTCGTGACGTGGCGGGTGACGGCTTCCGCGATGCCGCGCCCGCGCGCCGCCTCGAGGCTGCCGACCCAGTAGAGGCCCGCGATCCCGTGGCTGAGCAGGATCTGCGCGACCGACACGGGTGTTCCGTCGAGGTACGCGACGGCGGAGTGCACGTGCGGAGCCATCAGCGCGTTGGGGCCGTTGAAGTGGCTGCGGGTCGCGTCATCCGGTGAGCCGAGGCTGACGTACGCCCGCGCGGTGACGTCCGCGTACGCGGCGACTCCGGCGGCGTCTTCAACCATGCGGATCTCGACGCCGTCGGGAAGGGGGCGCTCGGGAAGGCGGGTCCGACAGATCATCTGCGGGGAGTCCCCGAACGCGCCGATCAGTGCGGCCTCGGCCGCGATCTTGATGTCCTCGTCCTCGCCCGTGTCGCGCGCCCACACCGAGAACCCCCGGCCGCGTGCAGCGAAGAAGTCGCGCGCCCGCGCGATCAGCTCGTCGCCCGGAACGGTGTCGTCGACCCGGAGGACTCCGTTGTTGTAGGCGGGGAAGTCCGATGCGCCGGCGAACAGGAGCACGCCGTCCTCTTCGAGGATCGTGTGCGGACGCTGCCAGCGGGTGTCCTCACGCGTGAACTCGAGCAGATTGAGGTTGCCGGCGACTGCTTCGGTCGCGCGGGCATCGAGAGAGGTGGGCATGCGGCGGACGTTAGCCTCGCGCCCGTGATCGGAACGCCCGATTGGGGCCACACGACTTCGTTCGAGGACATCAACGGCGACGTCGCGATCGTCGGCATCGGCGAGACCGAGTACACGAAGGCGTCGGGTCGCACTGCACGCGACATCGGGGCCGAGGCGGCCGAGCGCGCGATCGCCGACGCGGGTCTCGAGCCCGCAGACATCGACGGGCTCACGTTCTCGGGCGCGTTCGCGGACTTCGACGTCGCGGCGTTCCACGAGCAATTCGGCACCACACACGAGATGTGGTCTTCGCCCTGGGGCGGAGGGATGAGCTGGGCCGGCACCGCGCCCTACCTCGCGGCCAGGGCGATCAACGCGGGCAAGGCGCGCCACGTGCTCAACGTCTTCCCGGTTGCCTGGGCGACGCAGAGGGCTTCGATGACCGGCGGCCCGGGTGAGGTGCACGCGACCCAGACCGCGAAGCAGAACCTCGAGGTGCCGTTCGGCTGGTTCCCCCAACCGGTGTACTTCGCCACGATCATGCGGCGGCACATGCTCGAGTTCGGTACGACCGAGGCGCAGTTCGGCGCGGTGGCCGTGGCCTGCAGAAGGCACGCGAACCTTCACCCGGGCGCGGTCATGCACGGAAAGAAGATGACGATCGATGACTACCTCGCATCGCCGTATCTCGCTGACCCGCTCCGACTGTTCGACTCCTGCCTGATCTCCGACGGGGGCGCGGCGTACGTCACGACGAGCGCGGAGCGAGCGCAGGATCTTCCGGCGCCGGTCGTGGTCGTCCGAGGTGTTGCCGAAGGGTTGTCGGCGAGCGGCACGCACTGGAGCCAGCAACGCGACTTCACGAGCACCCCGCAGGTCTTCTCGGCGCCACCTGCATTCGCGATGGCGGGTCTGACGCCGCAAGACGTCGACGTGCTCACCGCGTACGACCCGTTCACGGTGGTGTCGCTCATGCAGATCGAGGACATGGGCTTCTGCCCGAAGGGGGAGTCAGGGCGCTTCGTCGAGGGGGACACGTTGTTCCATGACGCCGGGAAGCTTCCGTTCAACCCCCACGGCGGGCTGCTCTCCCACGCATACGTGCTCGGGATTGCGCATGTGGTCGAGCTGGTGAAGCAGCTCCGCGGCACCGCGGCCGCGCAGGTTCCCGGCGCCGAGGTCGGGGTGTACGGCGGGTACACCGGGGCGCACGCGAGCACGCTCGTGCTGACGAAGGCCTAGGGAGACCGATGGCGATCAAGCGGGCCGACTTCCCGCTCCCTGACCTCGAGGACGAGCTCACCAAGGAGTTCTTCGCGGGGGCGGCCCGCAACGAGCTCGTGATCCCTCGCTGTACCGCGTGCGGGGCCTGGGTCTGGTATCCCGAGCCGGCCTGCCCGGCGTGCGGCGGCGAGCTCGCATGGACCTCGACGAGTGGCCGCGCGCGGCTGTTCTCGTGGGCGGTCGTGCGGCGGCCGTTCCTCCCCGCGTTCGCCGAGATGATCCCGTTCGTCACCGCGCTCGTCGCGCTCGAAGAGGCTCCGGAGGTACGGATCGTCACGTACATCGTGGACACCGACCCGCAGGAGCTGACCGCGGACCTCCCGCTGGAGGTCACCTTTCGACCGTTGTCGTTCCCCACCGTCCCCGACCGGGCCGTCGCTGTACCCATGTTCCGGCCTCGGCCCTAGGGTTGCCCCACCGATCGTGAGAGGACACTGGAATGTACGAGTGGAGTGACGAGCACAAGATGATCCGCGACGCGGTGCGGGCGTTCGTGGAGGCCGAGGTCCGGCCGTTGCGGGAAGAGCTCGAGTTCGGCGACACCCCGCCCTACGAGGTCATCCGCAAGCTCTACAGCACGTTCGGCATGGACCAGATGGCGCGCGACGGGTTCAAGAAGCGGCTCGAAGCCGAAGCCACGCCGGCCACGGAAGACGACACGGCCGTGGAGGGCGAGGAGCGTGCGTCGGGTGGGCAAGGCGGCTTCATGCTGCTCCCCATCATCGAGCTGTGCCGGTGCTCACCCGGTCTCGTCACCGCGATGGGCGTGAGCGTCGGACTGGCGGCCGGGACGATCATGAGCCGCGGCACCGCGGCGCAGAAGGAGCGCTGGGCCCTCGACCTGCTCACCTTCGACAAGGTCGGCGCGTGGGCGATCACCGAGCCTGACTCCGGCTCCGATGCGTTCGGGCGGATGCAGTCGACCGCACGCCGCGACGGCGACGAGTACATCCTCAACGGGCAGAAGACCTTCATCACGAACGGCCCCTACGCCGACACGACGATCTTCATCTGCAAGCTCGACGAGGGAAACCCCCCGCAGGAGCGCAAGATCCTCTCGTTCGTGCTCGACAAGGGCATGCCGGGCTTCGAGCAGACGCAGTCGATGCGCAAGATGGGGATGCACTCGTCACCGACCGGGATGCTCTTCCTCGACGACGTTCGTGCGGGCAAGGACCGGCTGCTCGGCGAGACCGAGGACGTGCCCTACCGCGAGGGCGCCAAGCAGGCCTTCTCGGTGGAGCGGACCGGGGTCGCGGCGATGTCGCTCGGGATCATCGAGCGCTGCCTCGATCTCTGCGTCGCCTACGCCAAGGAGACGGTCCGGTTCGGGAAGCCGATCGGCGATCACCAGCTGATCCAGGAGAAGCTCGCCCGCATGGAGGTGCACCGCCTGAACACCGAGAATCTGGTGTTCCGCGCGCTCGAGAAGGGTGCCGCCGGGGTGCCGATGGACCTGACCGAGGCCTCGGCGATGAAGCTCTACACCGCCCGGGCGGCCACCGAGGTGGCGCTCGAGGCGGTCCAGCTCCACGGGGGCAACGGGTACATGGCCGAGTTCGAGGTGGAGCAGCTCGCCCGGGATGCGAAGGTTCTCCAGATCTACGCCGGTACGGACGAGATCCAGATCTCTCAAATCGCCCGCAGCCTCCTGGCGTGAGGTAGATTCTCCGTTCCCCGCAGGGCCAATGTCGTCCCGGGCAGGGCAGCGCTCACATGCCGTGGCAGCAGCCGCGAGCCTGAACGGACGGACGACGGAGACGATGGCCAACCAGGATCTTCCTCGCGCGCAGGGGCTGTACGACCCGGCGTTCGAGCACGACTCGTGCGGGGTCGCCTTCGTGGTCGATCTCCACGGACGGAAGAGCCACGAGATGGTGGCCCGAGGGATCACCGCGCTCTGCAACCTCCAGCATCGCGGCGCATCCGGTTGCGAGGTCAACACCGGTGACGGTGCCGGGATCCTGCTGCAGATCCCTGATCGATTCCTGCGTGATGTCGTGGACTTCGACCTCCCCGAGGCCGGCGCCTACGCCACCGGGATCGCGTTTCTCCCGAGGGACCGGACCGACGCCGACAAGGCGGTCGAGAACATCGACAGGATCGTCGTAGACGAGGGGCTGCGGGTCCTCGGCTGGCGTGACGTCCCGACCGACGACTCGACGCTCGGTGGCACCGCTCGCGGCGTCGAGCCGTCGTTCCGCCAGGTCTTCATCGCAGGGGCCGGGCTCTCGGGCCTCGACCTCGAACGACGAGCGTTCATCGCGCGCAAGCGGGTCGAGCACGAGGTGCACGGCTCCGTCTACTTCCCGAGCCTCTCGTGTCGCACGCTGATCTACAAGGGCATGCTCACGACCCCGCAGCTCGAGGAGTTCTACGAGGACCTGCGCGACGAGCGGGTCG
Organism: Acidimicrobiia bacterium; assembly: GCA_017882945.1. GTDB lineage: Bacteria > Actinomycetota > Acidimicrobiia > IMCC26256 > JAENVU01 > Chersky-806. The sequence continues at coordinate 4,770 of JADGON010000398.1, forward strand.
AGAGCGCGCTCGCGCTGGTGCACTCGCGCTTCTCGACGAACACGTTCCCGTCGTGGCCGCTTGCCCACCCGTACCGCTACATCGCGCACAACGGTGAGATCAACACGCTCAAGGGCAACCGCAACTGGATGCGCGCCCGCGAGGCGCTGCTGGCGTCGGACCTGTTTCCCGGCGACCTCGAGCGCATCTTCCCGATCTGCACGCCGGATGCCTCGGACTCCTCGTCGTTCGACGAAGTGCTCGAGCTCCTGGCGCTCGGTGGCCGGTCGTTGCCGCACTCCGTGCTCATGATGATCCCGGAGGCATGGGAGAACCACACGTCGATGAGCGCGGAGAAGCGCGCGTTCTACCAATTCCACGCGTCGCTGATGGAGCCGTGGGACGGGCCCGCATCGATCGCGTTCACCGACGGCACGGTGATCGGCGCGGTGCTCGACCGCAACGGGCTTCGCCCTTCCCGGTACTGGGTCACCGACGACGGGCTCGTGATCATGGCGAGCGAGGTCGGGGTGCTCGAGGTCGACCCGGCCCAGGTGGTGAAGAAGGGCCGGCTGGA
>JADGON010000399.1 GCA_017882945.1 Acidimicrobiia bacterium
GGCGAAGTTGATCAGGAAGAGCTCGCCGAAGAAGCGCGTCAGCCGCAGGTACTTCGGGTCGCCGCTGCGAACCCATGCCGTCTGCAGGCCGGCGACGAAGAACGACAGCCCGATCGTCAGCGGGACGAACAGGAAGTGGTAGACGGTCGTGATGGCGAACTGCCACCGGGCGAGATCGAGGGCGCTCATCGGGCGCCCGTCGCACCGAGTGGCTGGCCATGCTGCGCCCCGCGCGGCGCGTGTCGGTCGGTCATGCCGTCCATTCGAACCCCTGTTCGTGATCGCGCGGTCCGGGCTGGGCAGACCGCTTCCGCGCGTCCAGTTTGCCTCGCGCCGTCCACCATTTCATGGTGCGGGCGAACCACTCCGCGGGAAATTGCTCGGGCGGACGCCCCGGTGACGGCAGGCGGGGATCACCGGTGCACGCGTGGCGTCGCGTCTCAGCGAGCGCCGCTGTCGGGCTCACAACGCCCCGCTGCGCTTGAGCGGTCAGACGAGGCCGCGGCGCATACCTTGCAGGACCATGTCCAGGCGGTTCCTGGCGCCGAGCTTGCGCTGGACGCTGGCGTTGTGGTTTCGAGCGGTGAACGCGCTGATCGACAGGCGCGCGGCGATCTCGTCGAGGGAGAGTCCCTGGGCCGTGAGGCGCAGGACCTCGAGCTCGCGTCGGGTCAGCGATTCGACGAGCGGCGCGGGGTTGTCCCCGTCGTCCGCCTTGCGCGCCGACCGCGGCGGGAGCTGCGCCGCGGGGCAGGCCTCGCGAAGCACGTGGATCACGCGGAACCTGCGCTGTTCGCCCTCGAGCACCAGGACCGTGCTCTGGACGCAGCGGGGCGAGCCATCGCGCGCCTGCGTCATGACCTCGTAGGCGGCAGTCCCGCGACCTCGTCGCGCGTTCCGGGTCACCGGGCAGTTCGGGCCGCAGACCGGGTGACCCCCAGCCTCGCGGCCCATCATCACCCGGTAGCAGAGCTCGCCGACGACCTCTTCGGGCGAGTAGCCGAGCATCCGCTGGGCCGCGCTGGACCACGCCTGGATGCGCTGCCGCTCGTCGGTCACGAACAGCCCGTCGGCGGCGGCGATCCGGCCGAGCCATGCCCCGTCGACGATCGCGGTGTCGTGCGTCTCGATCGGACTGGCGGACGTCGCGCGCGGGCTCACTGCCGACGTGGCCGCCCGTTCGATTGGATCGGCGGGCGTGGGTCTGGCCGCGGGAGTTCTGACGCTCCTCATCATCCTGTCCTGCGGACCGCAGCACCCAGCCAACTGGCGTGTCGCGCGAGCCCAGTCGCAATAGAGGCGCCGGCTCGCCACGTGGCGACCGTCATGCGCCGAACCTGGTGAGATTCGTCGCGATCGGGCGGTTCGGGTAGGTCCCATCGGCCCGTGGTACCGGTCCGCATGGCCCGGGCGCGCTGCACCGCCCTCCATCAGCGGTGCATTTCGGAACCTCCCCCAACTTCAGAGGGCAACCAGTACTACCGTCCCATTCCGGGGGGGAACTATGTCCCGGTATGGTCCGGGGTGAGGACGACGATCGTCCTCCACCCAAGGCCTGCCCAGGGCAAACCCGCCGCGAGGCGGGGACGCAAAGCCAGGGATCTCGCGTCCCCCGAGACCGCCCGGTTGCCAGACCGCCGGCGAATCCCCATCACGAGGTAATAGCCGTGAAGGCGAACCTGGCGCCCTTCACGTCGGCGATCGCGACGAACGCGTTCAAACGAACGCTCGTGCGCACCCGACACACCCTGTTCGATGGGCTGGCGGTCCCCGCGCCAGGCCCGCGAACGATGCGCACGAGATCAAAGGGCAGGCTCTCGGCATGTGCCGTGGCCGTGAGCGCGGCGGTGCTCGGCGCCCTCACGTTCGCCGTCGGAGCCCCGACGGTGATGGCGTTCGGGGCCCCGGTCTCGTGCTCGGGCCGCACCGAAGCGGCCGTGTTCTCCCCATGGGGTGACACGTCCAGCTACTTCCAGATCCCCAACGGTGGCGTCGAGAACGGTGCAACCGACTGGGCGATGACCGGCGGAGCCTACGTGGTCGCCGACAACGAGACCAGCCACGTCGGCGGTCCAAGCGATGCGCGCGGCCTTCGGATCCCCGCGGGCGCGACAGCCGAGTCGCGTACGATCTGCGTATCTCGCGGTGAAGACACGGTCCGGCTGTTCGTGAAGAATGCGCGGATCAGCGGCTCGATCCTCCATATCGAGGCGATCGTCCGCAACTCGACCACCGGTCAGATTGCCCAGACAGCCTTCGATGTCAACGGGGATGCCTCGCCGGTAGGCTGGGCGCCCACCCTGCGCCTCGGCATTCCTAATCTCCTGGGCGGCACCGGCACACAGGAGCTCACGCTACGTTTCACGACACGAGGAACACCGGCAACGTGGACCATCGACGATGTCTACGTTGACCCCTTCAAGTCGTATTGAGCGACACCGCGCATCACCTTCTTGCGCCCGGGTCGGCAGTCGCGCCGGCTCGGGCGTCGCTGCGCGATGCCCCAGACCGAATGCCCGACGTGACTCCCGGCACTGAGGCCCGCCCGGACCTCCACGATGCCGTCGACGAAGCGGCGATCGTCGGGGCCACCCGATCACGGGCCCGGGCCGCGGTGCCCTCGCCGGATCGCCGATCGGGGCTCCTCACCGGTGGATCCTTTGCGCTCGTGGTGGGCGCGTGGCTGGTCCTCGCGCCACCGTACGGGGCTTCGCTCGTGGCGTTCGTCGCGTGCATCGCCGCCCACGCGGCCGCGTCATCGGTGGAGTTCGAGATCGGACCTGGATCTGCCCTGCCGACCACGCCCGTGCTCGTCGTCGCGCTCTTCCTGCTTCCGCCACCACTGGTCCCGGTGGTCGTTGTGTCGGGCCTCGTGGTGGCCGCGTTCTTTGCCCGCCTCCGCGACCCGAGCCGCCACGAACGGCTGACCGTGCTCGCCGGATCGGGCTGGCATGCCGTGGGTCCTGCCGCCGTGTTCGCGATGGCACACGTCACGCGACCCGCGCTCGGTGACATCGGGGTCTACGCGGCCGCCATCGAGGCGCAGTTCATCCTCGACGCC
>JADGON010000400.1 GCA_017882945.1 Acidimicrobiia bacterium
CTCAGGGCAGGCCGCTGAGTCCGCCGTCGACCGCGAGCGTCTGACCGGTGATGTATGCCGCCGCGTCGGAGAGCAGGAAGACGACGCTGTTGGCGACCTCCCACGCCGTGCCCTGACGGCCGAGCGGTATCGGCGTGTGCGCGCGATCAGGCTTGACGAGGGTGGCAAGGCGGCCGAGGGACGTGTCGACGAGACCGGGCATCACGACGTTCACCCGTACTCGTCGGGCGGCGGCCTCGCGTCCCACTGCCGCGCGCAGTCCGTCGAGCGCGGCCTTGGACGTGATGTAGGCCGGCGCATTCGAGGTACTCGGCACCCGCGCGGCGGTCGAGGACGTGAGCACGATCGACCCGCCGTCGGTCATCACCGGCAGCGCGTGCTTGCACCCGAGAAAATGTGAGCGGACGTTGACCGCCATGACCCGGTCCCACTCACCGGCAGGCGTTCCCGCCAGTTGGTCGCCGGACGCGATCCCGAGGTTCATGACGAGGCCGTCGAGACCTCCGAACGAGGCGAGCACGGCCGCGATCAACGTCGCCATGCTGGTCTCGTCGGCGCCGTCGACGCCGAACGCGACGGCGGCGTTTCCATCGTCGGCAATGAGCCCGACCGTCGCACCGGCGGCGACGGGATCGACGTCGGCGACCGCAACCCTCGCTCCTTCGCGGGCTGCGAGTACGGCGATCGCTCGACCGATACCGATCGGCGGGTCCACCATCTCGTAGGTCTGCTGGCCACCGCCCACCACCAGGATCCGCCGGCCGGCCAACGTCATCCCGTTGGGCGCCCTTCCGATGCTTGCCGGTGGGAGATACGCGGAATCCTTCGGCCCGGTCATCCCCGCTTCCCACGCGACTCGCGCTCGGATGCCTCGACCACGGCGAGTCGGACCGGTGAGTCGACGGCGATGTCAGTGCTCCTCACGACGATCGCAGTGGCCAGGTAGTAGCCGACGAGGCACAACAGCTCCACCGTTTGGCGGGGACCGAGTCCCGAACAGACTGCGGCGATCGTCTCGGCGCCGACCTCGACGCGACGGACTGCTTCGGTGGCGAGACACACCACGGCGCCGTCCAGCGAACCGAACACACTCTCATCGAGCTCGCCGCCTTTGATCGCCGAGATCTCCTCGGCGGTGACGCCGCTCAACAGCGCGATCGCCTCGTGCTGGACCCACTCGTACTCGCACTCGCTGGCTCGAGCAACGGCCAGGATCGCCAGCTCGCGCCGACGAGGCGACAGCTCCAACGACGCCAGACATACGCCGCCGAGACCGAGCCATGGGCGCATCACTTCCGGGGCGTGAGCCAACATCCGGAACAACCCCAAGTCGGGCAACGCGCTGAGAGCGTCCCGGTCTTCGGACGACAGCAACGATCGATCGACGTCGGGAATCCGAGACATCACACACACCCGGGATGACCGTGACCGGGAAGGTTCATCTTGCCGACCCTACATCGCGGCTCGACGAAGCTCGACGAAGACAGTCCCGATCGCATGGTCGACAGATGCTCGTGTCGTGCGGAGCCGGAGCCCGGATCGAGGCGCCGGCGCGGGGTTAGAGCTCGGCGGCGGCGATGAAGCCGGGGAGCATGGCGTTCCAACCGTTGGTGTTGGCGTCTCGCCAACGCGACCCTTCGGCGCCGAGGCGTTCCCATCCGGAGTGCACGATCTCGAGGCGGGTCGTGCCGTCGCCCAGATCGACGAAGGTCAGCTCGACGTCGGTCGCGTCGCTGCGGTCGCGGCGGATGTGCCAGAGGTACTCGAGACGGTGTGGCGGATTCCAAGAGGTGATCTCGCCCCAGTCGATCTCGGTGCCGTCGGGAGTTCGCTCGAAGATGCGGCCGCCCAGGCGCGGTTCGAGCGTGACGACCGTGTCGGGATGCCCTGACGCGGAATGGCCCTTGGGCCACCAGCTCGACAAGCGCGTGGTCCACACTTCGAAGGCGTGTTCGGTCGGGCAATCGATCGTGAAGCTCAGTCGGAGCGGGTCGACGGTCACGAACGACCTGATCGCTTCGGTCGCGTTGCCTTGACCGGTCCGGGTCTGGGCGGCCGGGTGTTCTCGGCCATCAAACGAAAGCGCGTCGCGACGTCGCCCCAAACCTGGGCGAGGAAGATCTCGACCGCCTCCACGCCGTGGTCGTGCAGACGGTAGATCCGCCGCGTGCCCTGCGGCTCCTCGACAACGAGCCCGGCTTCCTTCAACAACCGAAGATGACGCGACACCGCGGGCCGGCTGATCGGAAGTGCATCCGCGACCTCGCCGACCGACCTTCCACCGGAACCGAGGAGCTCGACGATGGCGCGTCGGTTCGGGTCACCCAACGCCTCGAACGGATCACCCGCCGGTGCACTCACGCCCACGCAGCGCTATGCATCTCGACCGTTCGGGACGGCGCGCATTCGGTTGTTGCGCGCGTTGTGCTCGACCTCGGCCAGCTGCAACTTCTCCATCACGGGTGGCACGTAGTTGGCGAACCGACCGCGGAGACCCTTCTTCAGTCCGTACCAGCCGCCGACCGGGTTGTCTGCCGACCGAGCCCAGCCTTCGACCGTTCCTTCGGTGGCGGGCTTCTGTTCGTCAGCGTTGCCGAGCGGCACCCAATCTCCTCGCTCGACCAGCATCGAATGCAGATCCTCGAGGCAACGCAGGTGGTAGCGCAGTTCGGTCTTGCCGACCCGGACCACGAGTGCGGGCGGCTCCAGCGTCTCGTCGCGGTAGGCGATGTACTCCGAACCCCCGCTCGGGGTCTCGAGTGCCCATGGTCGCTGGGCCGTGCCGTCGGGTTCAGTCACTCGTCTCCTCGGGGGTGAGGCGACCGGGCGGGGCCGAGTCAGGTCGTCGGGGTCGCGGGGTCCGTCGGGGCGAACCGGTACGAGCCGACCAGGGTCGCGTCCGACGCCACCGGGCCTTCTTCGCAGCGATCAGCGATCTCTCGCACGAACTCCACGAACGCCGGCGTTTGGTTCAGTGGATTCGTTCCGTCGTCGGTCTCGACCGAAGCGACATGGACGAAGCTCACGCCGTCGGCGAGACGAAAGCTGGCGTAGCGAAGCCCCGCCGGACCATTGGCGTCGAGCTCGGCGAAGACCTGTTCGACGAGCGCCTGGTTCTCGTCGGCACGATCCGGCTTGCTCTTGTAACGAACGATGACAACACCCACCGAACGACCTTTCGTAACTGGCGAGTTACGGTAACAGGCTCGTTACCATTGAGCAAGGGTCGCGAGCGGGAGCACCCTCGTGCACCGGGCGAGCCGGCGCGACGCGGTGGCCCCGCTCGGTTCGAGCCGCGATGAGATGAGTGAGTGCTCACTCATCTAAGGTTGTCGCATGCCCAGCACGCCGACCGCGCCGACCGCACCGAGCGCACCGACCGTTCCGAGCGCTCCGACCGCTCGGAAGCTCACCGCTGCGGCACCTGAGCCGGGCCGCGCTCGCGCCGCGGCGCTCCCGCCCTCGGAGCGTCGAGCGGAGATCGTCGCCGCGACGCTTCCGCTGCTCCTGGCGCACGGCTCGGCGGTCACGACCCGCCAGATCGCCGAAGCGGCGGGCATCGCCGAGGGCACGATCTTCCGGGTCTTCCCCGACAAGGAGAGCCTCATCGAGGCCGTGGTCGAGTCGGCCGCCGACACGGGCTCGGTCGAGATCGCACTCGCCGCCATCGACCCGACCCTCGCCCTCGAACCCCGGCTCGTCGCCGCGGTCGAGATCCTCCGCCGGCGCTTCGCGGACATCCTGCAGCTCCGCACCGCGATCGGAATGATGCAGTGCTCGAGCAGTGCTCCGTCGATGAGGGATCGGGTCCTCGCCCCGGACCTCAGTGCGCTCGCCGCGCTGTTCGAAGCGGACCGCGACCAGCTCCGCCGGGATCCTCTCGAGGCCGCCCATCTCCTCCGCGGGTTGACCATCGCCGGCACCCATCCCGCCTTGATCCTCGACGAGCCACTGACGCCGGCCGAGATCGTGTCGCTCTTCCTCGACGGCGTCCGACGCACGAACCCCGACCGGTCCGACGAGGGATCACGCTCATGCTGATCCGACTGCTGCGAACCTTCTTGGCCCGATACCGCACGTTGCTCCTGATCGTCGTCGCGCTGACGTTCGTGCAGACGATGGGCACGCTGTTCCTGCCCGCGCTGAACGCCGACATCATCGACAAGGGCGTCATCAAGGGCAACACCTCCTACATCTGGAGGACCGGCGGATTCATGCTGGCCATCACCTTCGTGCAGGTCGTGTTCGCGATCAGCGCGGTGTACTTCGGGGCACGGGTCGCGATGGCATTCGGGCGAGACGTTCGCAAGGCGTTGTTCCACCGCGTCACCGACTTCTCGGCGCAGGACGTCGCCGGCTTCGGCGCCCCCTCGTTGATCACCCGGATCACGAACGACGTGACCCAGGTGCAGATTCTCGTGCTGATGTCGTGCACGCTGCTCATCGCCGCGCCGATCACCATCGTGGGCGGCGTGATCATGGCCGTTCGCGAAGACGGCGCATTGTCCCTGTTGCTTCTCGCGAGCATCCCGGTGCTGGTGATAGCCATCGGCCTCGTGATCGCCCGCATGATCCCGCAATTCCAAGTCATGCAGGTCCGCATCGATCGGATCAACGAGATACTCCGCGAGCAGATCACCGGCATTCGTGTGGTACGGGCGTTCGTCCGGGAACCCGACGAGTCCGAACGGTTCGGTGAAGGCAACGACGCCCTGACGATGACCTCACTCCGTGCGGGCCGGCTCATGGCGTTGATGTTCCCGACCGTGGTGCTGGTGGTCAACATCTCGAGCGTTGCCGCCATCTGGTTGGGCGGTATCCGCATCGGCGCGGGTGACATACAGGTCGGTGCGCTGATCGCCTTCCTGAGCTACCTGATCCAGATCCTCATGTCGGTGATGATGGCCACGTTCGTCGCCGTGC
>JADGON010000086.1 GCA_017882945.1 Acidimicrobiia bacterium
ACCGGGCGATCCCGGTGGTGCGCCCCGACAGCAACGCCGCGGGGGAGGCGCTGCATTGGGATCCGGAGGCGGGCACGATCGACGCCGCCGGCTTCGAAGGTCTCGACGCCGTGGTGCACCTCGCGGGCACCGGGATCGCCGAGCGGCGCTGGACGCCTGAGCGGAAGCAGCGCATCGTCGAGAGCCGGGTCCGGCCCACCACGCTGCTCGCCGAGACGCTGGCCGGGCTGACCAGGCCACCGGGCGTCCTCGTCTCGGGTTCGGCGATCGGGTGGTACGGCGACCGGGGCTCGGAGGTGCTCACCGAGACGAGTGCGCCGCCGAGCCCCCCGGACTTCCTGGCCGACGTCTGCCGGCAGTGGGAGGCGGCGACCACGCCGGCCGAGGCCGCGGGGATCCGGACGGTCCATCTGCGCACCGGCATCGTGTTGGCCGCGGCGGGCGGAGTGCTGCCGCGGATGGCCACCCCGTTCAAGCTCGGACTCGGGGGGCGCATCGGGTCGGGCAAGCAGTACATGAGCTGGGTCGGACTCGACGACGAGATCGGCGCGATCGAACACGCCATCACCCACCCGGATCTCGTGGGACCGGTCAACGTGACCGCCCCGACGCCCGTCACGAACGCGGAGTTCACCGCGGCGCTCGGCCACGTGCTCAAGCGGCCGACGTTCCTGCCGACGCCCGTCGCTGCCCTGAAGGCCGTTTACGGCGCCGAGCTGGTGGACCTGCTGCTCGTCGGAGGCCAGCGGGTGGTGCCCGACCGGCTCCAGGCGTCCGGCTACGCGTTCGTGCTGCCGGACCTCGAGCTCGCCCTGCGCACGATCCTGGATCGGCCCGCGACGGCCTGACGCCGTCGCGAATGGGGTGACCGAGGGGTTTCGAACCCCCGACCTCCGGGACCACAACCCGGCGCTCTAGCCAACTGAGCTACGGCCACCATGAAGCGCCCGACGGCTGAGCCATCGTTGCCGGCGCGCCCGGGAGGACTCGAACCCCCGACCCGCTGCTTAGAAGGCAGCCGCTCTATCCACCTGAGCTACGGACGCTCGCCCACCGGGCTCGGGCAGTCTAACGGCCGCGGTCCCGGCGGGGCCGACGTTCGCTCTCAGGGGGTCCTCAGGAACCTGGACCAGCGTGGGACGATGGTTTGGGAACGTGTCGGTTCAGGAGCGCCGATTGACTCGGGGAGCAACGAGCGTGTCGAGATGAGCGGAGGGCGCAACCGAGCCGCCCGGGTGCTGGTCGTGGACGACGAGCCGTCCATCACCGACGCCGTGGCCACCGCCCTCGGCTACGAGGGCTTCGACGTCGCCACGGCGCCCAACGGCCGGGATGCCCTGGCCCGGGTCGAGGACTTCCGCCCGGATCTCGTCGTCCTCGACATCATGCTCCCCGACCTCGACGGGATTGCCATCACCCGCCGGCTCCGCCGCGACGGCATCGACGTCCCGGTCCTGTTCCTGACCGCCCGCGACGACGCGGCGGACAAGGTCGAGGGCCTCACGGTCGGTGGCGACGACTACGTCACGAAGCCGTTCACGCTGGCCGAGGTCATCGCCCGGGTGCACGCGATCCTGCGGCGCACGGTCGGTCTGGCCGACGGCGACGAAGGGCGCCTGCAGTTCGCCGACCTGGAGATGGTGGTCGACACCCATGAGGCCTGGCGCGCGGGGGAGCCGCTTCGGCTCACTGCCACCGAGTTCAACCTGTTGCGCTACTTCATGGAGAACCCGCGCCTGGTGCTCTCCAAGACCCAGATCCTCGACCACGTGTGGAGCTACGACTTCGAAGGCGATCCCAACGTCGTCGAGACCTACGTGAGCTACCTGCGCAAGAAGCTGGACCGGCTCGGCCCGCCGCTGATCCACACGATCCGCCTGGTCGGCTACACCCTGCGCGACACCGAGGTCTGAGCCGATGGCAGCTCAGTCCGCGCCGCCGCGGTTCTCGCTGCGCACCCGCCTGCTCATGGCGGTGACGGTCGTCGCGCTCGTCGGTCTCGTCGTCGCGGACGTCGCGACCTATGCCGCGCTGAAGTCCTTTCTCGTCGATCGCATCGACAGCAGCCTCGATTCCGCGAACCGCCCTCTGACGAACCTCCTGATCGAGCAGAGCGATCAATCCCGACGGTTCGGCAGCGACGCCACGGACCGCGCCGCGCTCGCGGCCGCGGCGCCCGGAGCATTCGTCGAGGTGCGCGACGCGAACAACGAGGCAGTCGTGAGTGGCTCGACTCGCGGGGACTATGCAACCGCCATCCCGATCCTGCCCAACCGGATCGGCGGTGTCGATCGGCCGAACGACGTCCGCTACCTCACGGTCGATGGGAAGAACGGCGGGCCTCACTTCCGATTGCGCGCCGAGGAGCTCTCCGACGGCAGCATGTTGCTCGTCGCGCTGCCGCTCGACGAGGTCAACCGCACCCTGCACCAGCTGTTCGTGATCGAGCTCGTGGTCACCGGCGCCGCACTGCTCGCAGCCATCGGCCTCGGGCTCTGGCTCGTGCGCATCGGGCTGCGCCCGCTCCAGGACATCGAGACGACGGCGTCGAGCATCGCGAGTGGTGACCTGAGCCTGCGGGTTCCCGAGGACAGCCGGACCGAGGTCGGGCGACTCGGCGCGTCCCTCAACACGATGCTGCGCCACATCGAAGAGGCGTTCGAAGTGCGCGCCGCGTCCGAGGAGCAGCTCCGACAGTTCGTTGCCGACGCATCGCACGAGCTCCGCACGCCTCTGAGCGCGGTCTCCGCGTACGCCGAGCTGTTCGAGCGCGGCGCCCAGGAACGACCGGCGGACCTGGCCCGGGTCATGCGCGGCATCCGGGTCGAATCGGCTCGGATGCAGATGCTCATCGACGATCTGCTGCTCCTGGCCCGGCTCGACGAAGGCCGCCCGCTCGCCAGCGATCGCGTGGACCTCGGGTCCGTCCTCGAGGACGCCGTGGACGCGGCGCGGGCGGTCGGACCCGACTGGCCGATCACGTTCGAACCGCCGGCGCGCGTCGAGGTCGTCGGCGATCCGATGGCGTTGCGGCAGGTCATCGACAACCTGCTTGCCAATGTCCGCACCCATACGCCGGCGGGGACGCGAGCGGTCGTCAGCGTCCGCGTCGACGGTTCGGTGCATCCGGCCGAGGTGGTGCTGGAGGTCGCCGACAACGGACCCGGCCTGGACGCAGAGCATGTCGAGAGGGTCTTCGAGCGCTTCTACCGTGTCGACACGTCGCGTTCGCGCTTGCGCGGCGGGAGCGGGCTCGGGCTCGCAGTCGTCGCCGCACTCGTCGGCGCGCACCACGGGCGCGTCGAGGTGCAGAGCGCGCCGGGCGAGGGTGCCACGTTCCGCGTGCACCTCACCGCGGCGCCGACCGAGGTCGTTGCTCCGGCCGCCGGAGTCCCGGTCGACCCGTCGCCGAGTGTCTCGGTCACTCGCTCGCCGGGCCTGTGAAGCGCGGCGCGCGCTTCTCGCGGTGCGCCGCGAGCCCTTCTGCCGCGTCCGGTCCGCCGAATCCGTAGAACTCGTAGGCGAGCGACGCGTCGAACACGGGCCCGAGCATCCGGTACCAGTGGTTCAGCGTGTGCTTCGTCCAGCGAATCG
>JADGON010000401.1 GCA_017882945.1 Acidimicrobiia bacterium
ACCCAGCCGTCGACTACCAGGACACCTCCCGGTGAGAGATGGCTCCTCATCGTCCGGACAGCCTTCACCAGTTCTTCGGACGAGCGCATGTAGCCGATCGCGCTGAACAAGCAGGTGACGGCGTCGAACGTGCGACCGAGCGCGAGCGATCGCATATCGCCTTCGATCAAGGGAACGTCGGGTAGGCGATTTCGAGCTTCCGCGAGCATCGCTGGCGCGAGGTCGACTCCGGCAACTTCGTAGTAGCACCGCAGATGGAGGAGGTGTGCGCCCGTCCCGCATGCGACATCCAGTAGCGATGTCGCACCCGGTCGGCGGCTTTGGATGAGCTCGTGAAGTTCGTCAGCCTCAAGCCTGTAGTCCTTGCCGGCGGCCTCGTAGAGCAAGTCATAGACACGTGCGCTCGATGTGAACGGCTTCTCCAGCATGCTGAAAGCATGGCTCGATCGGGGCGACGGGCCTCGAGAATTTCGGAGGAACGACATCACCGTTGCCAGTCTGGCAATTGCGCGTCGGAGCGTCCCTGACCGTTAGAAGCCGGAGGGGAACACTGCCTCGATGAGGTGGGGCCCGGGCTCGGAGAGCGCGCGTTCGAGCGCCCGGGTGAGGCCTTCGCTGTCCTCGGGTCGTTCGGCGGGGACGCCCATGCCGTGGGAGAGGGCGACGAAGTCGAGGTCGGGTGAGGTGAGGTCCAGCATGCTGAGCGCCTTGGGTCCGGGCGACTCGACGCCGACGCGACTCAGCTCCAGGTTGAGGATCGCGTAGGACCGGTTCGAGAAGACGATCGTCGTCACGTCGAGACCTTCGCGAGCTTGGGTCCACAACGACTGCAGCGTGTACATCGCGCTGCCGTCCGCCTGGAGGTTGATCACGGGTCGGTCGGGGCACGCGATCGCCGCACCGGTCGCGAGGGGCATGCCCATGCCGATCGAGCCGCCCGAGAGCGTCAGCCAATCGTGGCGGGGGCCGCCCGCGGTTGCGCCCGCGGCCCAGAGCCCACCCGTCTGCGCCTCGTCCGCGACGATCGCTCCGTCCGGGAGCAGCGCTCCTACCGCGTCGGCGATCGTTGCGCCGGTGATCGGGCCGGTCGGAGGGTCGGGGCGCCCCGAGGGCTGGAGCACCGGATCGACGCCCGAGGCTCCGACCGCGTCGGCGAGCCGCTCGAGCGCGTCCACCACGTCGTCGGGTCCTGTCGCGAGGACGTGAACCTCGCAGTCGTCGGGGACGAGCGAGCTCGGCTTGCCGGGATACGCGAAGAACGATGCGGGCGCCTTCGCATCGACGAGCACGAGGTGACGGGTCCCGGCGAGCTGGGCCACCGCGAACTCGGCGAGGTATCCGAGCCGGTCGAGCGGCGGCAGTCCGGCGCCACGCTCGAGCCGGGCTGGGAAGGTCTCGCCGACCACCTTGGCGCCCGTGCCGGCGGCGATCCGGCCGGCGGCGCGCAGCCCGCGCTCGCGCAGGGCCGCGCCACCGACGAGCAACGTGACCGGCTCGCCGGATCGGAGCGCCTTCGCCACGACCGTGACGGTGTCCTCGGAGACGGCGTTGCGCGCGGGTGCCGGCCGGGGTCCGACGGGTGCCGCGCCTTCGAGCCATGACACGTCTGCCGGAAGGATGAGCGTGGCGATCTGGCCCGGAGGCTGTCGCGCCGCGGCCACCGCGTCGGCTGCATCGTCGGCGACCTCCTCGGCGCGCTTGGAGCTCCGGATCCAGCCCGAGAAGTTCCTCGCGAGCGTTTCGATGTCCGAGTCCAGGGGCGCGTCGTACTGATGGTGGTACGTGGCGTGATCACCGACGATGTTCACGATCGGCGTGCGCGCGCGGCGGGCGTTGTGCAGGTTCGCGATGCCGTTGCCGAGACCCGGCCCGAGGTGGAGCAGCGTCGCCGCGGGACGATCGGCCATGCGCCCGTAGCCGTCGGCCGCGCCCGTGACGACACCTTCGAAGAGGCCGAGCACCGCGCGCATCTCGGGGACGGTGTCGAGCGCGGCGACGAAGTGCATCTCGGACGTACCGGGGTTGGCGAAGCAGACGTCGACGCCCGAGTCGACGAGCGTGCGGATCAGGGCCTGGGCGCCGTTCATGGTTGGTCTCCCGAGTCGAAGATCGTGCCGGGGTTGAGGATTCCGGAGGGGTCGAACGCGGTCTTGATCCGGCGCATCAGATCGATCTTCACCGGGTCCTCGAGCTCGAGGTAGTAACGCTTCTTGGCTTCGCCGATGCCGTGCTCGCCCGAGATCGCGCCGCCGAGCGCCATGCCGATCTCGAACAGCTCGCGGGTCACGCGGTATCGGATCTCGGCGTCGGGCTGGAAGATCGAGAGGTGCACGTTCCCGTCGCCCGCGTGCCCGCACCCCGCGATCCAGGACCCGTTCCTCGCGGCGAGCTCGCTGACCTTGGTCATGAACTCCGGGATGGATGCACGCGGGACCACGACGTCGAAGATGTCATCGGCGTTGTTCGCCTTGGCCACCCAGAACGCCTTCTCGCGCGCGTCGATGAGCTGCGCTGCGGCCGACGGTGGGAGCACGTAGATGTCGACGGCGCCGAGCTCGGCGAGCTGTTCGGCGAGGAGCTCGACATCTTCGTCGAGGCGATCCTCGGTGCGGCTCTCCATCATCACGACGAGATACGCGAGCGCGGTGTCCTGGACCTCCTTCGGAATGCCGAGGTCGAGGCCCGCGTACGCGGTCACGGCTGACAGCGTCATCATGTCGATGTACTCGAGGATGAGCGGACCGATGCCACTGTCGACGATGCGCGGGATCGCCGCGGTGATCAGCTCGAGCGTCGGGAACGGCGCGAGGATGGTCGCCTGGTGGCGCAGCCGCGGGTAGAGCTTGAGCGTTGCTTCGGTCACGAGCGCGAGCGTGCCTTCGGAGCCGATGATGAGCTGGGTGAGGTCGTAGCCGGTCGTGGCCTTCACGAACTTGCCGCCGGTGCGGATGGTCTCGCCGGTCGCGAGGACGGCTTCGAGGCCGAGGACCTGGTGGCGGGTCACGCCGTACTTGACCGCACGCATCCCCCCGGCATTCGTGGCGACGTTGCCGCCGAGGCTCGCGCTGTACTCGCCGGGAAAGACCGGGTAGATCAGATCGTGCGTGGCGGTCACCTCGTCGAGCTGGTCGAGCGTCACGCCCGGCTGCACGACCGCGACGTGGTTCTCGGTGTCGATCTCGAGGATCCGGTTCATGCGCTCGAACGACACGACGATCGCGTCGGATCGTGGGACGCACGCACCCGAGAGCCCGGTCCCGGTTCCCCGGGCGGTGACGGGCACGCCGCGCTCGTTCGCGATGCGCAGGATCTCGGCGACCTGCTCTGCGGTCTCAGGCCGGACGACGAACGCCGGCGTGCGACCGGGGACCGTGAGCGACTCGTCGTGCGTGTAGTCCTCGCTGATCGCGCCGCCGGTGAGCACGTGCCCCGGATCGACGACCTTGCTGAGCTGCTCGGCGATGTCCGTTGTCGAAGTCACCACTACCCCCCGGGTTCGAACCGAGAGCCTACGTGCGAGCATGGCCGGGTGGATGTGGCCGGCGCTCGTGAGGT
>JADGON010000402.1 GCA_017882945.1 Acidimicrobiia bacterium
GGCGACGGTGCGGAAGGTCTTCGGGATCTCGAAGGTCCTGTCGCCCAGGGAAGGTGCGGCCGAGACCTTCGATGATCTCGTGAACGCGTCACCCACGTTGCGCGACGGAGACCTCCCGGATCTCGCGGCGTGGATCGAAGGTCGTACGGACGCTGCACGCGATGCGGGGGAGCCCACCGATGACGCGCTCACTCGCAGTGTGGACTGGATCGGGCTCACCCTTCTCCAGTACGTCGAGCGGGTCCCGGACCGGACGCCCGCGGGGGAGCTCGATCGGCGCGTCTTGAAGAAGTCGCAACGCGCGGCCCGTCAAGAGGCGCTCTCGGCCTTGGGTCGGGCCGATGCCGGCAACGCGGATCAGCTGGCCGAGGTCCACGGAAGGATCGGCGTCGTTGTCGACGGGCTGCGTCGGGACGCCAGCGTCTGACGTCCCGACGCGCGAAGCGACCTGGGGCTCATCGCCGCAGGTCGCTTCGCGTCAGATGTTCAGAGCGCGGGATCTCGGAGGTCAGCGACCGCCGTGGCCACCGCGGCTCATGCCGCCGGACGAGTGACCGCCGAAGCCGCCGCCGCCGAAGCTGCGGTGACTTTCATTGGCACCTTGCCATCCGTGGCCTTCGCCACCGAAGCGCGATCCGTCGCGACCGTCGTTCGCAGGCATCGACGGTGCGTGGAAGCCGGACTGCGAGCGGAAGCTCGAAACGGTGGGTTCCGTCGCCGGGGGAGGCGTCGTCGGAGGGACCACCGGGTCGGGCTCAACCCGAGCCGGGAGGATGCCGCAGGTCACCAACGCCTGGCGAAACGCCGCGAACGCTGCCTCATCGGGCTTCGTCGCGTCGTGCGGTGTCCCGGCCATGGGGAGCGTGAAGCCCTGGTCCGCGAGGCACTGCTTCTGCACATCGGTGAGGACGAGGTGGTGATGGTGGTGATGGCGCCGGTGGTGGCCGCCATCGTGGGCGCTCATCGAAGCGCCGGCCCCGGGGACGAACGTCAGTGCGAGCAGCGCCGACACCGCGGTCGTCGCCAGCATCCCCTTCCGCATTGTCCTCTGCATGCAGTTCCTCTCGTTGCGAATATGGGGTGTATCTCCCAATTGATCGACTGGTGCAGGACCATTGCTGAAGCCGGCAGACGGATCGCTCGCTCACCAGCGGGTAAACCTCCGTGTCGAAT
Source organism: Acidimicrobiia bacterium (assembly GCA_017882945.1). Lineage (GTDB taxonomy): Bacteria > Actinomycetota > Acidimicrobiia > IMCC26256 > JAENVU01 > Chersky-806. The sequence continues at coordinate 1,174 of JADGON010000402.1, forward strand.
ATTTCTCGTCCCCGTGTGGCGCCGGGCGAATCGGTCTAAGGTCCGCGCAGGCACACTTGGTGCCCGGAAGAGACGTTCTGCTCGGGCTCGGCGCCCAGACCTCGCCCCGCCCTCGGACCTCGCGCCGCTTTCTCCTTCGTGAGATCGAAGTACGCGTGCTCGACGAATCCCAGCGTCTTCGCTCGGCCTACAAGCTCGAGGGCGAGGTCGACCTCGCGGTGGTCGCGGGCGCGGAAGCTGCGCTCTACGCCGTCGCGATGGACACGCCTGGCGAGGAGGTCGAGCTCGATTGCGCGGATCTGACCTTCATCGACGCCTCCGGCGTGACCATGCTGCTCCACGTCGCGGCGCGATCCGGCAAGTTCGTGCACCTCGTGCACCTGGCCCCGAACTGCCGACGCGTCTTCGAGATCCTCGGACTCTGTGCCTGGTTCGGCATCGATGAGGTCGATCCGCGGGCCGGGGTGCAACGCCTCTCTCGCCCGGCCTGATCGCGTTCGGGATCGAGCGGGCCCGTCGCCTCGGAGCGTGATGGCCTGGACGACCCGGTGTTGATCTCCGGACCGTCCACGCTTCGACCTTGACACCGGCGGCGTACGCGCTCCGTAGCCCGCGCACCGGAGCGCGATCTCCGCCCGCGCGGAGTTGGCAGACTCTGTGCGTGCGGGTGATCGCGAGCTTCGGTGCCGGGTTCCTGCTCGCGGTGCTGTGGATGGACCTGATGTTCGACGTCCAGGTGCTTCGCCACCCCGGGGCCGATCTGCCCGCCACGGTGCTCGCTTCTCTCTCGTCGTACTACGCGCGCGTCACGACCGCGGCGCGTCCCATGAACCGGCTGGTCGCGTTCGTGATGCTCGTCACGGTGCTCGCGCTGGGAGTGGAGCTCGCTCGGAGCGATCTCGAGTCGTGGCGCGTCGGGGCTTCGCTCGTCCTCGCGGTGATCGCGGTCGGGCTTGCCGCCGGGCGGACGGTACGGAACGCGGTGCGGCTGGGGCGCGCGGTCGATGACGCGCCCGGGCAATCGCTGCTCGCTCGTTCGATCCTGGGTGACCACCTCGTGTGTCTCGGCGCAATCGCCGGGGTGTTGGTGCTGCAGCTGCTTCCCGCTTGACGAGATGAACCCTTGTTCGTCGACTCGCCCAAGTCGAGTCTTCGGATGTCGAGTGAGCGGCGGGGTGTGAATCAGGTGGTGACGTCGAAGCGCGCCATGTCGGCTTCGAGGCTGATGCGCAGGCGGTCGGCGAGCGCGCCGCGGATCGTCGCTCGGGTCATCTGGAACGGACCTGGCTGGACCGTCTCGGCCAGGTGCGCGGCGACAGCGAGCGCACGTGCAGGTACCTCGGCCAAGGGAACGACCTCGTCGAGAAACCCGGCCTGCACTGCGTCGTCGGGAGAGCACAGGGTTGCGTGCTGCACGCAGCGCGTGAACCAGGCGGGGGAGAGGCGATCGCGACACAGCTCGACGCCGAACGTGGGGACCGGCATGCCGATCGCGACCTCGTTGAGACCGAGCTTGTAGTTGCCTTCGGCACCGACCCGGTAGTCCGCGGTCGTGGTGAGGATGCCGCCCATGGCGAGCGCGTGACCGGTGACGCCGAGCACGACGGGAATCGGGAAGGTGTAGATCCGCAGGCCGAGCTCGGCTCCGGCGGCCAGGAGCCGGCGCGCGCCGTCGATGCTCCCGGTCATCACGCTGAGGTCGAAGCCGGCGCAGAACTTGCCCTCGCGGCCGTTGAGCACGACCGCCTTGGCCGAGGACTCCGCGGCGGTGAGCGCCTCGTCGAGGGCATCGATGACCGCGAACGACAGGGCGTTCGCCTTGCCGTCGTCGAGGTTGATGACGGCAACGTCGCCGTCATGGGTCAGGGCTACGGGGTCAGGCATGCGCGCACCGTACAGGCCGCGAACGGGTGGCGAGGAGTCTCCCGCGCCGCCGATGGGCACCCGCATAGGTTTGGCGTCATGGCTCGAGCGACGGTGTCCGGATACTGCTGGCCTCAGTCCGTCGAGCGGGGGGAGCGGGTCGCGTTGCACCTGTCCTGCAGCGGTGGCAATCCGGTTGGGGTGGAGGTCGCCCGGATCGGGCGCGAGCGCGCACTCGTCGCGTCGGAAACGGCGGTGCCGGTCGCGGAGCACGCCGTCCCGGAGGATGCCTCGAGCGCGGGCTGCGGCTGGCCCGTGGCGTACGAGCTGACCGTCGGCGACCACTGGGCGTCCGGCTACTACGAGGTCCAGCTCACCGCGCACGTCGAGGGACGCGAGCTCCGGGACCACGCGTTCTTCGTCGTACGCCCCACGGCCGGACGGCCGACGGCACGGATGCTGCTCGTGCTGACGACGAACACGTGGCACGCCTACAACGACTTCGGCGGCAGGAACCTCTACAACGGCGGCACGCATTCGGCGCTGCAGCGGCCGATGGCGAAGGGCTACCTCTCCAAGCCGCCGGGGGCCGGTCAGCGCGTGTCGTCGACCCATCCCCCCGACCGGTTCATCAACGCGCACTTCGGGTACCTGCAGCGCAACCGCCTGTCGGGCTGGGCGGGATCGGCGGGCTGGCCCAACTGGGAGCTCCCGTTCGTCGAGTGGGCCGAGCGAGAGGGATACGCGTTCGACGTCGCCACCAACGCGGACCTCGATCACGATCCCTCGCTGCTCGACGGGTACCGGCTCATGCTGTCGGTCGGCCATGACGAGTACTGGTCCGCGCCGATGCGCGACACCGTCGAGGGATTCATCACGGGAGGCGGCAACGTCGCGTTCCTCTCGGGCAACACCTCGTTCTGGCAGGTGCGCATGGAGGACGACGGCGCCACGATGGTCGGGTACAAGCAGCGCTTCGAATCCGACCCGTGCTTCGGCACCGAGCGCGCCGCTGAGCTCACGACGATCTGGTCCGATCGCCTGCTCGGACGACCCGAGAACGAGATGACCGGCGTGAGCTTCGCTCGCGGCGGATACGCGCGCATCGGCCGTCGTGTCCCCAACGGGTCGGGTGGGTACACGATCCACCGACCCGATCACTGGCTGTTCGAGGGCAGCGAGCTCGAGTACGGGGACCTCCTCGGCGCGGCGGCAACGGTCGTGGGGTACGAGTGCGACGGGTGCGACTTCACCTACCGCGACGGCCTGCCGTATCCGACCGGACTCGATAGCACGCCCGCCGGGTTCGAGATCCTCGGAACGTCCCCGGCCGCGTCCTTCACGCGCGAGACCGCGGTCCGGCCACCGGCGGCCGACGAGCTGTCCGAGCTGGAGTTCCATGCCTGGCGCGTGCTCGGCAGCCACGACGAGACTGCCTGCGCCCGCCTCGCCAACGGGCATGCGGTCCTCGGCACCTACACGCGCGGCGGAATCGTGGTCACGTCGGGTTGCACGGACTGGGTCTGGGGGCTGGCCGAGCGCGACGTGCAGGTCGAGCAGGTGACCCGCAACATCCTCGATCGGCTCTCGCAGTAGCGCGTCAGGCGGCGCGTATCCGGTCGAGCAGCCGCGCTGCGGATCATCTCGAACCATGTGGTGGAGAACCGGGAGTACGGCCGCGCGCCGAATGCAGTCGAGATCCACAAGACGATGGTGGCCGCCGGATTGGTCTGACGTCGGCGCCGTGAACGGCCCTCCTCTCTGCAGGCGCGGCCCCAATGGCGTTGGCTCGCTCCGAATGCTGCGTTACCGTCCGCCGATGGCGATCGACGAGGAGCTGGCGTCGGCGTTGCAGGCGGCGGCGGAGAAGCACCACGTCCCGGGTGCGGCGGCAGGCGTGCTCGTCGGCGACGAGTGCTTCACCGCCGCCTACGGCGTGACGAACGTCGAGTACCCGGCCGCAATGAGCCCGGCGTCGTTGTTCCAGGTCGGATCGATCACGAAGACGTTCACGTCGGCTGCGGTGATGCTGCTCGTCCAAGAGGGTCGCCTCTCCCTCGACGATCCGGTGGCCAAGCACCTTCCGGCCCTGGGTCCGGCCACGGGCCTCGACTTCGATGCGATCACCGTCGAGCGCGCGCTGAGCCACCAGGCCGGCTTCGACGGCGACCATCTGTTCGTCGCCCGCGAGTGGGATGACCTCACGGTCCTCGAGGGCGCGCGCCGCTTGTTCTCTCCCGGAACCGGCTACTCGTACAACAACGCCGGGTTCTCGATCGCCGGTGCGATCGTCGCGGCGCTCAGCGACCAGACGTTCGAAGCGTTCGTCCGTGAGCGGTTGCTGCTCCCGCTCGGCATGGTTTCGGCGGGCTTCACCGCCGACGACGTGATCACCTTTCCCGTCGCGTCCCCGCACTGGGTCAACGGCGACAAGGCATACGTGATCCGCGGGGCCGGATGGCAGCCGGGCTGGGAGCTCGGCCCCGTGGATCGACCCGCCGGCGGCCTCATCGCGTCGGTCGAGCACCTCATGACGTGGTGCCGCTTCCAACGCACCGGAACCGCGCTCGACGGATCCGTGATCCTGTCCCCGGACAGCCGCGCCCGGCTCCACACCCCGGTCGTCACGGCGAACCGCATCGAGGACATCGCGCTCGACTGGTTCGTGTGGTCGATCGCTGGCGCGACTGCGATCGGTCACGGCGGTCTCACCGCCGGCTACGCGAGCGACCTGGTCATCGTGCCCGAGCGCGACTTCGCATTCGTCGGGCTCACCAACGGCACCAACGGCGCGTTGGTCTACGACACGGTCCGCCGGTGGGCACTCGAGCGCTTCGCCGGGCTGGACGAGCGCGATCCCGAGCCTGACCCGTCCATCGCGATCGACACCGAACGCTTCGCCGGTCGTTTCGTCCACGCGTTCTCCCTGCTCACCGTGACGCCGGGAAGCGCACCGGGCACCATCGTGGTCACGGCTTCGAAGCGCGACGACCTCGGGGCCGGCAGCTGGCAGCCGCCCGCAGATCCACCCTTCACCTGTGCGTTCTTTGCCGAGGACCACGCGGTGTCGATCGCTCCCCCAGGCTCGCCACGCGTCGCCGGTTTCGGCTTCGACGGGAACGGGCGCGCGGACTGGATCCTCTGGAGTGGCAGACGGGCGCCTCGCATCGACTGAGGCCCGACTCGGCTGTATGCGGGCGGGCGGTCCGGAGCGGTGCGCGGGTTCGCTCAGGACTCGTCGAGCAACGCGACGACGCGGCCGGTGGTCTCACGATTCGCCAGGGCTTCGACCGCGTCGGGGAGCTCTTCGAAGCCCACGGTCCGCCCGACCACGGGCTTGACCCGATTCGCCAACACCAGCTCGTTGATCTCGCGCATGATCGTCTCGCCGAGCCGGCCGGACGCGAAGTTCCAACCCATCGCGGTCTTCACCATCTGCGCCATGTCGTCCTCGGCGTAGGCGAGGAGCACGCCGCACAGCTTGAAGTTCCCGAGGGCGAGCCGGCGCGGAACGATGAGCGGCTCGTCGGCGACGAGCTTGTTCGACGCGAAACCCATCATCAGGTAGCGCCCGTTGTACGCGGTGCAGGCCATCGACTCTTCGAGGACGGCTTCGCCCACGTTGTCGAACACCACGTCGACACCGCGGTTCGCAGTCTCCGTGAGGACGACCTCGGCGAAGTCGCGCTCGTTGTAGTTGATCGCGACGTCGGCCCCGAGATCGCGACACAGCTGCACCTTGTCGTCGGTGCCGGCAGTCGCGAAGACGCGCGCACCGGCATGAACCGCCAGCTGCACCGCGGCCGATCCCGAGCCACCCGCGGCCGCGTGGATCAGCACGGTCTCGCCTGCCTCCAGCGCTGCGCGATCGAACAGCCCCAGCCACGCCAGATGGAACGGGAAGTACAGCGCCGCCGCGCCCGGGAGCGGGATCGCGTCCGGCATCTCGAACGTCGAGACGACCGGGCAGATCGCCTGCTCGGCAAACCCCCCGTGGGCTTGCTTCGCCATGGCCACGACTCGTTTGCCCTGCCAGGACTCCGCGCCCGCGCCACACGCGTCGACGACTCCCATGACCTCCATGCCGGGGCTGTAGGGAAGCTCCGGACGCACCATCATGTTGCCGCCCGTGATCCGCTCGAGGTCGTTCAGGTTGAGCGGGATCGCCTGCACGCGAATCCGCAGCTCGCCCGATGCAGGCTCCGGAACCGGCACGGTGTCGAGCCGGAGCACTTCACACGGCTGACCGTATTCGTGGATGCGCCAAGCCCTCATCGTCACGGCGCGAACGCTATAGGGTCTCGCGATTCACCAGGCTCGGGCGAGCGACGATCGAGAGGACGACGGCGATGGCAGACGATTGGGGACCCTTGGGACCGCTCGTGGGGGAGTGGGAGGGTGAAGGCGGGCTGGACACCGCGTACTCGCACGCCCGTCACGAGGTACTTGGCACGCCCTACCTCGAGAAGCTGACGTTCAAGCCATTCGGCCCGGTCGACAACGGTGACCAGCACCTGTACGGCCTCGACTACAAGTCGGCGATGTGGCGCAACGACGAGGACAACCCGTTCCACACCGAGGTGGGGTACTGGCTGTGGGACGGCGCGACCGGTGAGGTCATGCGCGGCTTCGTCGTGCCGCGCGGCATCACCGTGCTCGCCGGCGGCACCGCCGCGCCAGACGCGAAGTCCTTCACGCTGTCGGCGAAGGCGGGTGACCCGCAGTACTCGATCGGCGAGAACAAGTACCTCGCGAAGAACGCGTCGACGTTGAGCTACGAGGTCACGGTCACCCAAAACCCTGACGGGACGATCGGCTACGACGAGACGACGATGCTCAAGATGCGCGAATTCGACGA
>JADGON010000087.1 GCA_017882945.1 Acidimicrobiia bacterium
CTGACCTCGTGCTCGTGGCAGCCGACCGCGGGTGGCCACTACGAAGCGTCGGGAACCCTCACCAACCGCCCCTCGACGACCCACGGCTGGACCATCACGATGCACTGGCTCCAGAACAGCCGGGAGATCGCCCGGCAGAGCGCGGTCCTGGGCCTGGTGGCCGGCCAGTCCGCGCCGTGGAGCCTCACGGTCCCGGCTCCGAACCCGCCGGCCGACCCCTTCTCCTGCGCGCTCAGCGCCGCGTAGCTGGACGCCGGCCGCGCGGGCGCCGTCAGCGGCGGAGCCACTCCACGTAGTGGGCCAGGCCCTCCGCGAGCGTGACCGACGGCGACCAGCCGAGCTCTCGCGCGGCCGCGCTGGCGTCGGCGCCCGCACGGGGCACGTCACCGGGCCGAGCATCGGCGAAGGTCGGTTCGGGCTCGCACTCGAGGAGTCGGCCGAGGATGTCGAGCAGCTCCAACAGCGTCGAGCTCTTGCCGGGGGCGATGTTGTACACGTTCCCGCTCACCGCAGACGGAGCTGTCGCCGCGGCAAGGTTCGCGGCCACGACATCGCTCACGTACGTGAAGTCACGGGTGGTGAGACCATCGCCGTAGACCACGGGCCGCTCGCCCTTCAGGAGTGCAGTGGCGAACCGCGGGATGACCGCCGCGTACGTCGCATCCGGACGCTGGCGCGGCCCGAAGACGTTGAAGTATCGCAGTGCAACGGTCTCGATCGGGAAGAGCCCGGGAAAGCTGCGGGTGTACCACTCACCCGCCAGCTTGCTCACCGCGTAGGGCGAGCGCGGGCGCAGCGGTGCCGACTCCGGGGTCGGGATGATCTCCGCCCCGCCGTAGACGCTGCTCGATGACGCGAACACGACCCGGCGAACCCCCGCGTCACAGGCCTTCGTGAGCACCGACAGCGTCCCGTGCACGTTCACCTGGTCGGTGGTGAGCGGATCGGCGACCGAGCGCGAGACGGCTCCGAGCGCCCCGAGGTGGAACACCAGCTCGGCGCCGGCGACCGCCTGCGTCACCACTTCGGGATCGGCCAGCGAACCGACGAGCAGCTCGGCGTCGGGGTTGACGTTCTCCTCGCGGCCGTTCGAGAGATCGTCGAGGACGCGGACCCGGTTCCCTGCTGCGACGAGCGCATCGACGAGGTGCGAACCGATGAACCCGGCTCCCCCGGTGACGACCACCAACATGTCCGCCGGACCGTAGCAAACGCAACTGACGCCGGTGTCACGTACGTGCGAGACTGCCGCGGTGACCGACCGTCCGAAAGCACTCGTGACCGCACCCTTCCGGGGTGATGGGCTCGAGACCCTCCAGAGCCTGTGCTCCGACGTCGTGCTCGATCCGTGGATCGACCACCGGCCGCTTCGCCTCTACCGGGCCGAACAGCTCGCGGAGCGCATCGAAGCCGAAGGTGCGACCCTGCTGGTCGTCGAGAGCGACTCCGTGAAGGGGCCGGTCCTCGACCTTCCCCTCGTCGCGATCGGGTCGTGTCGCGGCGATCCCACGAACGTCGACATCCCGGGCGCAACGGAGCGGGGCATCCCGGTCCTGCGTGCACCCGGCCGGAACGCCGACGGCGTGGCCGAGCTCACGATCGGTCTCATGCTCGCGGTCAACCGGGGAATCGTCCGCGCGGACCGGGACGTGCGCGAAGGCCAGGTCTGGCGCGACGGGACCATCCCGTACCAGCGCTTCCGGGCGTGGCAGGTCGCGGGCCGCACCGCCGGCATCGTCGGGCTCGGTGCAGTCGGCCGGGCGACCGCATGGCGCCTCGAAGGTCTCGGGATGCGCGTCATCTCCTACGACCCGTACTCACCGGACGCGACCCACTCGCTCGACGACCTGCTCGCCGAGGCGGACGTCGTGTCGATGCATGCGGCGGTGACCCCGGAGACCGAGGGCCTCATCGGGCGCGAGCAGTTCGCCCGCATGAAGAACGAGGCGATCTACATCAACTCGGCGCGCGCGCTGCTCCATGACACCGATGCCCTCGTCGCCGCCCTGCGGTCCGGGGAGATCGCCGGTGCCGGCCTCGACCACTTCGTCGGCGAGAACCTCCCGCCCGATCACCCGCTGTGCTCGATGGACAACGTCGTGCTCACGCCGCACATCGGCGGCGCGACCTGGGACACCGAAGTGAAGCATTCCCGACTCATCGCCAACGGTCTCCGCACGTTGTTCGAAGGCGGGCGACCCGCGAACCTCGTCAACCCGGAGGTCCTGAGGTGACCGGTACGACGCTCACGGCGCAAGAGACCAAGGAGCAGGTGCTCTGGGCCGCGCAGGAGATGCTGCGCAGCGGCCTGGTGGAAGGCACTGCAGGGAACCTGGCGGCGCGCCTCCCCGACGGCAACGCCGTCCTCACACCGAGCAGCCTCGACTACCTCGAGATGACGCTCGACGACCTCGTCGTGTGCGATCTCGACGGCAACGTCCTCGAAGGCGAGCGCTCCCCCACGACCGAGAAGGCGCTGCACCTCGGAGCACTCCGGTTGCACGAGGACATCAACGCCACGATGCACTGCCACGCGAAGTTCGCCACGATGTTCGCGCTGACCCGCCAGGGCATCCCCGCGGTCATCGAGGAGTTCGTCGTCTACATCGGCGGCGACGTCGAGTGCGCGGACTACCAGACGACGGGCACCGACGAGCTCGGCGAGGAGGTCGCGAAGCGCGTCGGCGACCGCAGTGCCGTGCTCATGGCGAACCACGGCCTGTTCGCGGTGGGCAAGGACCCGAAGCAGGTGCTGCACAACGCCCACCTGGTCGAGCGCACCGCCGAGATCGTGTGGGGCGCCCGCCTGCTCGGTGAGATCGTGCCGATCCCCGAGCAGGTGAACACGACGTTCCAGGGCTATTACCGCTACGGCCGCACCGGCAAGTTCTAGGCGCGCAACGGCCCAATCATCGCTTGCGGAGCAGGGTCAACCCGTCCCCGAGCGGCAGCATCACGGCATCGACCCGGTCGTCGCCTGCCACCATGTCGTTGAAGGCACGGATCGCGACCCGGTTCTCGTCGCCGGGATCGTCGTCGATCACGCTGCCACCCCACAGCACGTTGTCGACGAGGATGACGCCATTCGGGCGCAGCCGGGCCAGGAGCTCCTCGTAGTACGACGCGTAGCTGGGCTTGTCGGCATCGACGAACGCGAGATCGATCGTCTCCTCCCGCGGCAGCGCGCGCAGCGTCTCAACCGCCGGCGCGATGCGCAGCTCGATGCGGTCCGCCACCCCCGCCTGCTCCCAGTACTTGGGGGCCACCGACGTCCATTCCTCGCTGACGTCACAGCAGAGCAAGTGGCCGTCCGACGGCAGACCGCGCGCGATGCACAGCGCGGAGTACCCCGTGAACGTCCCGACCTCGACCGCGCGGCGCGCGCCGACGAGCCGAGCGAGCAGCGTCATGAACGCCCCCTGCTCGGGGGAGATCTGCATCATCGAGATTCCTCCGAGCCGCGCGGTCTCGTCGATCAGTCCCTGTTGCACCGCATCCGGAGGGCTACCGTGCTGGAGCAGATAGCCGTGGATCTCGGGTGAGAGGAAGAACGACTTCGGGGCATCGGCCATGACGGGCAGCGTAGGTCCGCCGACCAATGCGGGAGTCCATGCCGTTGATATCTGCCCATATACGTCGAACCCGTACCATGCTCCCCCACATGGGAGGCTGGTTGCGGCCCGTACGGGTCGCGGCTGTGGTCGCGATCGCGGCCGTCACCGCGGCCGCGTGCCAGGGCGAATGGCGGACGACCTCGACCCCCTCCCCGGTGCGTGCCGTGCACGTGGCGCTCCTGCACACCGGCAAGGTCCTCATGGTGGCCGGGTCGGGCAACAGCACCGCCGACTTCGCGGCCGGCACGTTCACCACCAGCCTCTGGGATCCGCAGACCGAGACGTTCCAGTCCGTCGCGACACCGTGGGACGCGTTCTGCGCCGGCCACGCGTTCCTCCCCAACGGGAAGCTGCTGGTCGCGGGCGGAAACACCGCCTACCCGAGTGCGGCGACGAACAACGCCAACGCGGGTTCGCCAAAGACCTACGAGTTCGATCCGACCACCTCCTCCTACGTCGCGCAGCCCGACATGGCCACCGCGCGCTGGTACCCCTCGACGGTCGAGCTCGGCAGCGGGAACATCTTCACGGTCGGCGGGCTCGACGCGACCGGGCTGCGCACGACGGCGAGCCAGACGTTCAACGCCACGACGAGCACGTGGTCGGCGCAGAAGGATCCGCCCGGCGCGCTGTCGTTCATGCCGCTGTACCCGTCGCTGCACCTGCTCTCCGACGGCCGGCTCTTCTACTCGGGCGCGAACGTCTTCGGCGCCGGTAGCGCGACCCCGGGGATCTGGAACATCTCCACGAACGCATGGACGCCGGTGCCGGGGCTCACCGATCCGGATCTGCGCGACCAGTCGATGAGCCTGCTGCTCCCGCCGGCCCAGGACCAGAAGGTGATGATCCTCGGTGGTGGGTCCCAGGACCAGCCGGTCGACGCGGTGGACTCGACCGCCATCGTCGACCTCAAAGCCGCGAGCCCGACCTACACGCCCGGTCCCCCGCTCGACACGAAGAAGATGTACCTGAGCGCGGTGATCCTGCCCGACTCCACGGTGTTCGAGACGGGTGGCGCGTCGACGACGATCCACAACGGCAACAATCCCGTCTACAGCGCCCAGATCTTCGATCCCAAGACGTCGACCTGGACCAAGGTCGCGTCGCCGACCGTCCCGCGGGTGTACCACTCCTCCGCGCTGCTCCTCCCCGACGGCCGCGTCGCCACGTTCGGCGGCAACCCGGAGAACGGGTTCGAGATGCGGGTGGAGATCTTCAAGCCTCCGTACCTGCAGGCAAGCACGCCGCGGCCGACGGTCATCAGCGCTCCCACCGAGGTCAACTACGGAGGGAAGTACTCGCTCGCCACGACGCAGGACACTCCGTTGCGCTCCGCGGTCCTCGTGCGCCCGATGGCGGTCACCCACTCCACCGACTCCGGTCAGCGGCTCGTGGACCTTCCGTTCACCACGACGGCGGGCGGCTTGTCGGTCACGGTGCCGGGCAGCCGGAACCTCACGCCGCCGGGCTGGTACATGCTCTTCGTGGTTGACGGCAATGGAGTGCCGTCAGTCGCGAAGTGGGTCCACCTGAGCTGAGGGCGCTGCCGGCTCGACCGGAACGGACCGCGCGGGCGCGCGGGTGCGCACGATCTCCACGAGCGCGTCGCCGGCCAGCAGCACGATCGAGATCCAGCCGAGCGTCCGTACCTGCCAGAAGAACGTCGGCCACTCGAACGTCGCGGGCAGGTGGGTGTGGAACTGCTTCGCCGCGATGTAGGCAGCGCACGCCGCGAGCGCGAACGCCGGCGCCAAGCTGAGCACCGCGCGCCAGCGAGGTCGGAGGAGCACGAGCAGCACCGCGGCGGCCACGAGCACTCCGACCCACGGCGCGACGAAGATGCCTGCGGCCACGAGTGCGAGCAGGGTCGTCAGGGTGGCGCCCACCCATCCCGGCCGACGCCCGGGCGCAACCAACGGGGAGGCCAAAACCGCTGCAGCTCCAAGCTCGGCATCCGCTCGCGCGCTCTCCCTGCGCCGTCGGCGCCGGATCGCACCAACCAGGAGGATGACCAGGCAGCCGATCACGCTGATCACCGAGATGGCGATCGCGCGGTTGACCGTCTGTTGCGGGACCCACTCCATCCGGATGTCGAACGGCTTGCCGCCCGCCGGAGGCCGCACGAGCCAGCCGTTCCCGTAGCCGTCGGCCAGGGTCGCGTCGCCGAGCTCCTTGCCGTCCGCAGTCGCCTGCCAACCGGGGCTGTTGCTCTGGCCCAGCACGATCCAGAACGGCTTGGTCGCACCGGTCACCCGGACCGTCGTCTGGTCCCGTCCTTCGGACACCTTCTTGATCGCCGGCGCCGTCGACCCGGCGTCGACCTCCGAGAAGCCGGTGGCGCCGGGCCCCGCGGTGGTGCCGACCAACCCTCCCGCCGCATCGAACCCGGTCCAGGGTCCGCCGCCGGCGCGGGAGGCCAGGGTGAGGCGGTCGACATCCCAGCCGAAGCGGTTGCCGGGCTGGGTGCGCACCACGTGATTCCCGGCGTCCATCGCCGCGACCGGCACGCGGCCGTCGGTGCAGCTGAGGAGCTGCAACGGATCGAGGGCCAACGCGCCCGCCGTGGTGCCGACAACCCGCGCGGGAAGCGGTCGCCCGTCGATCGTGATCAGGTCCGCGCGGCACTCGTCGGGGATCCGGGCGGGCACGGTCACCGCGGGCACGCCGGGCAGGCCGAGCTCGGCGATCCCGACTGGCATGGTCAGGTCGCACTCGCAGTACCACTCCCGGGTCGTGACCGTGCGGACCTCGAGCACCGTGACCCGGAAGTGGGACCCGGTGATCGCCGGGAACCGCACCGGCGCCGCGACGGCGCCGTTCGGTTGCGACTGGTCCGTGACCGCGGGGACGTCCACCTTGCGGCGCTCGCCCCGCTCGTTCGTGATCGCGATGCGCGTGGGTACGGAGTGGCGCCCGTCGGCGACCAGCTGCAGATCCAGGTGATCGACGGTGATCGGGTCCGGGAGCGCCACGTCGAGGAACTGCCCGGTCACCGACGAGAACGGGCTGACCCACGCGGTCGCGAGGTCGTGGTCGAGCGCCGCCGAGGCCCGATCCTGCGGCGCGCCCGAGAGATGCTCCGACGAGCTCGCGACAACCGGCCCCGTGTAGCCGAGCAGGCGGTCGATCTGGGGGTCCGGGAGGAACGGGGACAGCCGCACGTCACCGGCGACACCGAACGCGCGCGCTGTGGGCAGCGCGAGCTCCCGGGTCATCGACAGCTCGGGGTCACTGCGCGGCGGCACCGGGATCACCCGCTCCCGGTTCATCAAGAACGCAAGCGGGTGCTGCTCGGACGCGCGCCCGACCGTCGAGAGCAGGTCCGAGGGCATCTTCACGATCTCGCTGACCCGCACGTCGTGGGAGCCGGGCGCGTCGTCGCGCAGGCGGATCTCCGCGAACCCGACCGGGCTCACGCCGCCGTAGTTGATGAGCTGGCCGAGGTTCGTGTCACGGATCGTGAGCTCGAAGGTCCGGAACGTTCGCCGCGGGAACCGGACCGTCTCGCCCGCAGCGGTGCGCGACGTCTTTCCGAGCGCGATGTCCACCGGTGACCCACCGTCGAAGGTGAGAACCGCGTGGGTGATGTAGCGCTCATTCGGCGCCTTCAACACCTGCACGAGGTTGACGTGGTCGGTGGTGATCGGCGCGTCGAGTCCGATCCGGATCCGGTCGCCTCGCACGTTGTCGAATGCACCTGTGCGCCACGCCGTCTCGAGGTCGCCGTCGAACGCGCGAACGGCCCGATCCTCGGGCGTGTACGTGATCGGGTTGCCGTAGCTACTCGCGGCAACCGATCGCGCGCCGCGCAGCTCGGTGGTCGTGTACGCGTTCTGCCCCGCGTCCGGGAACATGTCCAGCCGGGAGTCGGACAGGTCCTGCTCGAGCGGATGGCTCCCCGGACCTTCGGTGTAGCCGGCGGTGTCCGTGATCGTGCTCCACCGGCGGGCGCGGTCACGGTTGCTGTCCGTGACGACGAGCGTCGTCCCCCGGCTCACCTGCGAACGCAGGTCCGCCGGCTTCTTCGCGAAGCCGGCCGAGTAGAAGAGCAGGGGGTTGCGGTCCAGGAGCTTGACCTCGGACGCGTCGACCGTCCCCTCGCCGTCACCCGCGATCACGATCGCACCGGAGACCGGCTTGGCGCGCGCGATCTTCACCGGGTCGTCCACCGGGAAGATCGCGACTGGCGGGGGGACCTTCAGGTTCGTCGGCCCGCCGAGCGCCTGCTCGTCCAGGAACGGGTACAGCGTGGACTGGATCGCCTCCGGCTTGCCGAACGTGATCGGCTCGCGCAGCCCCTGGGGCGTCGGCATGAACAGTCGCCAGAGGAACGTGGGCCGGATCAAGCGGTAGCGCTCGAACTGCAGGTCGTTGCGCAGCGCGATGTCCCCGACCCCCATCAGCCGCGCCATCGGGGAGATCGCGTCGGGCGGGAGCTGGCGGTTCTGGATGCGCAGGTCGAACGCGTTCAGCAGGTTCGCCGACGCGGCCGACCCGTACGGGATCAGCTCGCGCGCCACGTAGGGCCGGTCCATGATCCCGGGCGTGATCGGATCGACGGTGTTTCCCCACCGGTACGACGCGAAGTCCGCGCCGGGCAGCTCCAGGACGCGAGTGTCGTGCGGCTGCGCGTCGAGATAGGCCGCCGCGTCCTTCCAGTATTGCGGGACCTCTTCGGGCCGTTGCAGGTTCTTGCCGTAGAAGGTCCCGTTCCAGAGCGCGGGGAGATTGATGATGACGAGCGCGCCGACCACCACGGCCATCGCCAGCGCCTGGCCGCGATGACCTCGAGCCGTTAGCCACGACGAGAACGCGTTCACACCGGTCCCGAGCAGCACGGCGAGCGCGAGCACGACGAGCGGGGTCGCGCGGCCGGTGCTCCGCAACGCGAACCCGGCCGTCGACTCGATCGCCAGCGTCTTGACCACGCTGCCGAACGGTGTGGGGCTGGCGTAGGGATGGGCGCCGACGGCAGTGACGACACCGACCAGCGCCAGCAGGATGAAGAACGCGCGGTGCCGCCAGCGCACGAACGCCGCCGACAGGAGAGCGAGCGCCGGGACCGCGTAGCTGACGAGGATGAAGAACGGTCGCTGCGTGTAGTCCTGGCTCGCCTCGATCCACGGGCCGAGCTTGTCCCGTCCGTAGAAGAACCAGTACCCGAGCCCGCGCAGCACCTCGTTCGGGAGCGACGTGCGCGTCGTGGCCGACAACGTCTCGGTGTACTTGAGGATGTCGAGCCCGAAGCTGCCCTGGGCCCAGAGGCCCGACATCCACCACAACGACGTGACGAGGGTCAGTCCCCCGATCTTGGCCACCATCGCGACCGCGCGCCCGAGCTTCACGTCGTGCAGCACCCAGATCGCGTACGGGATCCACAGCGCCGGCCCGATGCCCATGTAGACGAGCGCGGTCGCGTTGACGCTGCCGATCACCTGCACCGTGACCGCGAAGAGCGCGGGATACCGCCAGCCGCCTTCGCGCAACCCCCGGATGACGAACGCGAGCATCCACGGCAGACCGGCCCAGGGCAACAGGATTACCGAGATGCGCGCCGCGTAGTCCAACGAGTACGGGCTGAGCATGAACGCCAGCGCGCCGACCGTCGCGCCCGCACCGCGCAATCCGAGCGTGCGGAACAGGTAGAGCATTCCGAGACCGGCGAAGATCAGGATCGTCCCGAGCCAGAGGCGCTGCGCGATCCAGTCGGGCAGGCCGATTGCGTTGAGCACCCAGTAGAAGGGCCCGATCGGGAAGAGGTATCCGATGTTCTGGTGGGTGACGGTTCCGAAGCCGATGTTCGGGTCCCACATCGACCAGGCCCGGGCCATGAGCCGGCCCGGATCGAGGTACAGGTACTGCTTCGTATCGGCCGCGACCTTCCCGGGCGCCGTCAGCAGCACCGGGACATACGCGAGCACCGCGAGCGCGACGTAGCCGACGCGTCGCCTCGTGCGCGGCGACACCTGGTCGAGACGGGTCGTGAGATCGCCGGTCACGTGCGTCTCAGGCAGCCGGGGCTCGCAGGGGGCGTGCCGTCACGGGTGGCGGCGGCGGAGCATCGCCTCGGCCGCGAGCACCTCGAGGGTCCCGCGTGCGGTCGCGGTCCAGGTGAAGCGGCCCGCGTGGTCGCGGGCGCCGGTTGCGAGCCGTTCCCGCAGGCCGGGGTCGGCCAGCACCGATCCGATCGCGTCCCGGAGCTCGTCGTGGCCGTCGGCGAGCAGCCCGGAGCTGCCCTCGTCCACCGCGTCGAGGTGCCCGGCGATCCGTGTGACCACCGCGGGCGTTCCGCAGGCCGCGGCCTCCGTGAGCGTCATGCCCCAACCCTCGCGCGCCGAGGCACTCGCCAGCAGCCAGGCCCGCCGGTACAGGTCGACGAGCTCGTCGTCGGTCACGTGGCCCGGGAGATGGATCCAGCGCTCGGCCCCGGCCTCGTGGATCTGGGTCTCGAGCTGATCGCGCCGGTAGCCCTCCCCCACGATCACCGCCTCGAGCTGCGGGTGGGCCGGCTTCAGGCTCACCAGCGCGTCGATCAGCAGCTCGAACCGCTTCACCGGCACCAGGCGCCCGGCCGCGACGACGAGCGGGGTCGGGGACTTCGGTCCCCCCGGCGAGAAGCGCGAGTCGATGCCCGGAGGCACCACGTGGACGAGGCGGTCACGGAAGCCGAGGTCGCTGACGAGCTCGCGCTTCGAGGAATGCGAGAGGGTGACGATCGGGGTCCGCCGGTACAGAGGCGGCGCGATGCGCGACTCGAGCGTCCGACCCATGCGGGCCAGCTGGGGCGGCAGGGTCATGTCCCACATCTCGGCGTGCACATGGTGCAGGAACGTGATGTGGGGAGTGCGCGACCAGACGGGCGAGAAGAACGGCATCCCGTTCCAGATCTCCACCAGGCCGTCGCTCCCGCCGTGCCAACCCATCATCTCGCTGAAGGCGGCGCGGGGGAAGACCATGTAGCGGCCGGCCTTCCGGATGACTCGGTA
This sequence comes from Acidimicrobiia bacterium, assembly GCA_017882945.1. GTDB lineage: Bacteria > Actinomycetota > Acidimicrobiia > IMCC26256 > JAENVU01 > Chersky-806. Next base: position 10,601 of record JADGON010000087.1, read on the forward strand.
TCCGTCGCGCCAGCTCATCTGCGCCTGTCCGGCCGCGAAGGACGTGCGCATCGTCACTTCGATCCCGGCCTCGGCCCAGAGCGCGGCGACCTTCGACGCGTGGACCTCGGATCCTCCGGCTTCGGGGTCGTCCAGGTCGCGCCACGCCAGCATCGCGACCCGATGGAGACCGGACTCGGCCGCGAGGTCTCCCAGCTTGCTGATCTCCGACGCGGCCGCGAGCCCCGCGGTCCCCCTCACCATCCGGTCCTCCCAGGGAGCGGCGGATAGTGTAACCCCACCACTTTGGGGTGGATGGGTCGCATCGTCACCATCACCACCGTGATCCCCCCTCGTGGACTCGACCGTGCCGACCTTCGGAGCAGGAGCGCTGTGAACCTGACCGGCGAGCGCCCGATGGAGGGGTCTACCCCCGACTCCCTGCTCGCACTCCACGATGCCGGGTACCGCGAGGTGCTCGCCCGACTGGGCGCCGGCCGCGTCCTCGATGTCGGCTGCGGCGTCGGCGTGGAGACCGCTCGGTTCGCCGGTCCCGGCCGCGAGGTGTTCGGGATCGACTACCACTCGGACACCGCGATCGCCGCTCGCAGGACCTGGGGACCCGGTGGAGAGCGCGGCACGGACGTCGAGTTCGCGGCGATGGACGGCGCGCAGCTCGGGTTCCAGACCGCTTCGTTCGACTGGGTCTGCTCCTCGCACATCATCGAGCACTTCATGGGCCCGGAGCAGCATGTCGCCGAGCTGGCCCGGGTCTCCCGTGACGACGGCACCACGTTCGTGATCACGCCGAACCGTCCGGCCGACTTCGAGAACCCCTTCCACGTCTACCTGTTCGAAGCAAACGAGCTCGCTTCGATGCTGCGCCTCTTCTTCCACGAGGTCGAGATCCTGGGGCTCGAGGGTGACGCGGTCCTCAAGGCCGACTTCGCGGCACGCCGGGCCACCGGTGATCGCATCCTCAAGCTGGACGTCCTGAAGCTGCGGCAGCGCATGCCCCGCAGGATGTACGTGTGGAGCTACGAGCGGGTCCTGCCCGCGGTCTACAAGATGCTGGGCGACGAGAAGAGCGGGGTCGGGTCCGGCCTGGACCACACGCACTTCTCGATGTCCGAGGTCGTGCTGCCCACCACACCGGTGCTCTTCGCCATCGCGCGCAAGCCGCGGCGATTCCCGGAACGCTGAGGCGTGGCCGCACCCGCACCCCCGGCTCCACCCGACGCTCGCCCTCGTACCGGCTTCTGGCGCTGGGCGCTCCTCCTCGGCCTCGCCGCGCTCGTCGTGCGGGTCGCGGTCATCGTGCTCGTCGATCCCCACGTCCCCGAGCTCGGCGATGCCAGTGCCTACCACCTGCTCGCCAACAACCTCGCGGACGGGCGTGGCTACATCCGCCCCTTCGATCTCCTGAGGTTCGGCCGCGTCGTCCCGACCGCGGAGTACCCACCGCTGTTCCCGTTCGTGCTGTCGCTGCTCTCCCGGCTCGGCGCCCGCAGCGTCCAGGCCCAGCGGCTCGGCCTTGCGGTGGTCGGCAGCGCGACCGTCGTCCTCATCGCGTACCTCGGACGCCGGGTCGCCGGCCCCGCGGTCGGGGTGGTCGCCGGCGCGCTCGGAGCGATCTACCCGATGCTGTTCCTCGCCGATGCCACGCTCATGAGCGAGTCGTTGTTCGCGCTGCTCGTCACGGCGGCGCTGCTGCTGGCGTACGCCACCGCGGACCGTCCGAGCCCACTGCGCTTCCTGCTGCTCGGGCTCGTGCTCGGCCTGGCCACGCTGACGCGCGCGGAGGCGGTGCTGCTCGGTGCGCTCCTCGTGATCCCACTCGCATGGCGGGTGCGCGACGCATCGGTCTGGCGCCGGGTCGGGCTCGCCGTGATGGTGTTCGCCGTCGCCGCAGTCGTCGTGGTGCCCTGGACCATTCGCAACGCCGACGCGTTCCACCAATTCGTACCGGTCTCGAACAACCTCGGCACCGCGCTCGACGGCGCCAACTGCCGGCTCACCTACGGGGGCACGTACCTGGGCTCCTGGCGTTCGACGTTCGGCACCACCGACGCGCGCGGCGCCGAATGCTTCGAAGGGTTCAACGGGAGCAAGCCCGGCTTCAACGAAGCCACCGCCGCCGCGACCGCGCGCGACGACGGCCTGCACTACGCCCGGCACCATCTCTCCGACACGCCGAAGGTCGCGGTGACGCGCGTGCTGCGGACGTTCGGGCTCTTCCGTCCCGGCCAACAGACGCAGCTCGAGGCGCTGGAAGGCCGGCCGCTCGGCTGGGAGCGCGCCGGGACGTACATGTACTGGGCCCTCGCGCTGCTCGCCGTCGCGGGGCTGGTGCTCCTCATCCGGTCGCGCGCCTCGGTGTGGCCGCTGATCGCCGCCGTGCTGACGGTCGTCGCCTCCACGATCGTCACCTACGGCACGCAGCGGTTCCGCATCACCGCCGAACCGGCCATCCTCGTGTTTGCCGCCACGACGATCGTCACGATCGGGCGCCGGCTCACCCGCGGGTCGCGACCGACCGTCGCGAGGGTGTGAGCCTGCCCGGCCCTTCGGGCCTCGGGTACTTCGTCGCTATGCTGCCCGAATGCTCTGGCTGGAGCGGCAGGTGGTCGCGTCTCTCTCCGGTGACGTGCGCCCACAGCACCGCCTCGCAATCGAAGGCTACGTCGACGGCGTGTTGCGAGCCATGCCCGAGCTGCTCCGCATCGGCGTTGCCGGCGAGTCGATCGTGCTCGGTGCGGGCACCTGGCTTGCTGCGCGACTGGGTTCCCGGCGCCTTCTCTCCGAGCGCCTCGAGGGTTGGGAGCACAGCCGGATCGGCCCGATCCGCCAGTACGTCCGGCTGCTCTCGTCGCTCGTGATCTTCGCCAGCGAGGAGCTCGCACCCGACCCGCAGGCCCTCGACCCGTCCCAGCCCTCCGCCGCGGCGGCCGGTGCCAACGGCCGCGGATGAAGACGCTCGAAACCGAAGTCCTGATCATCGGGTCCGGCGCCGGCGGCGCCGTCACCGCGGCGACGCTGGCCCGCGCGGGCCGCTCGGTCCTGGTCGTCGAAGAGGGCCCCTGGATCGACCCGGACGCGGTCGAGCCGTTCTCGCTCGACGAGATGGTGCTGAAGTACCGCCACCAGGGCGCGTCGGCCGCGCTGGGCACTCCCGGCATCGCGTACGCGGAGGGCCGGTGCGTCGGCGGCAGCACCGAGATCAACAGCGGCCTCTATCACCGGCTCCCCGAAGAGCTTGCGGACGAGTGGCGCCGCACCTATCGCATCGCGGAGTTCACACCCGAGGTGCTGGACAAGTACTCGGACCTGGTCGAGAACGAGCTGTCGGTCTCCAAGCTTCCCGGTGCACCACCGCCGTCGTCGGCCGTGCTCGAGCGCGGAGCCGCGAAGCTCGGATGGCGCGCGGTCGAGTTCGCCCGGGTGTTCCGCTACGACCACCAGGGTCGCGGGGTGAAGCAGACGATGGCGCGCACGCTCGTGCCACGAGCGGTCGAAGCCGGCGCGCAGATCCTTGCCGAGTGCCGGATCTCCCGGCTGCTCAAGCGCGACGATCGGATCGTCGGCGCCCGGGCCGAGCGGACGCTCCCCGGCGGCGAGACGGAGCCGGTCACGATCATCGCCGAGCACGTCTTCGTGTGCGGCGGTGCGATCCAGACGCCGACGCTGCTCCAACACAGTGGCATCCGCGCGCAGATCGGCAATGGGCTCAAGTTCCATCCGACGATCAAGGTGGCGGCGCGATTCCCGCAGGCCTACGACCACGGTGACGTGCCGATGCACCGCGTCACCGAGTTCTCGCCCTTCCTCACGATCGGCGGCTCGGCCAGCCGGCGCGGCCACGTCGCCCTCGCGCTCGCGGATTCCGGCGGTGACTACGCAGACGCGCTCGCAGCCTGGGAGGACGTCGTCGTCTACTACGCGGCCATCCGCAGCGACGGCAGCGGGCGGGTCACCGCGCTTCCCGGGTTCCGCGCGCCACTGGTGACGTACCGGATGACCGACGCCGACCAGAGTCGCCTCGCTCGCGGATTGCTCCACCTCGGGGAGGTGTTGCTCGCGGCAGGAGCGACGGAGCTGTACCCGTCGATCGCCGGTGCACCGGTCGCGCGCCGGGCCGAGGATCTCGTCGAATGGTGGGATGCGTTCACGCCCAGCACGGCCAACCTGATGACGGTGCACCTCACGTCGACCGTCCGGATGGGTGACGACCAGAGCCGTACGGGGGCCGACAGCTTCGGTCGGGTGTGGGGCTTCCGCAACCTCCGCATCAACGACGCGTCGCTCCTTCCCGACGCACCCGGCGTGAACCCGCAGGCCGCGATCATGACCATCGCCGCCCGCAACGCCGACGAGTTCCTCTCCCACCTCTGACCCGCCCCTCCTTCCTCTGGCGTCGGCCAGGACCGGGTCCTCAGCGGCACCAGGACGGTGCTCGGGTCAGGGGAGGCGCTTGATGAGCTTGAGGGCGCCGAGGCGGGCCGCGGACTGGTGCTCCGAGCCCTTCCGCTCGCCGAGCTGGGCGCGATGGGCGAGGAACCACTCGTAGGACTCGATGACCATCGACACGTTGGAGTGCCGGGGCTCCCAGCTGAGCTCGGTGCGGGCCTTCGTGACGTCGAACCAGAGCGACTCGCCGAACAGCAGCCAGTGGTACGGGGCGAACGGTGCCAACCCCGCGTTTGCCACCGCCTGCATCGCCGCCCGGGCGGGCGCCACCGGGAGCGAGCGCACCCGCGACCCGGTCCCCGCGTGATCCACGAGGGCCTGGAGCGTCTCGCGCATCGTCCCGAACAACTGTGCACCCACGTTGTAGACGGACGGACCCGGGCGAGCCGCCGCGCGCAGGCAGGCATCCGCGAGATCGTTGGCGTGCACGAACTGGTAGCGGTTGTCGCCGCGGCCGAACACGAAGACGGGTGCACCGTCGGCGACGAACTCGAAGAGAATCGCCATGATCCCGAGCCGGCCGTGACCAAGGATCGTGCGGGGCCGGATGATCGTGACGTCCAAGCCGGTCTGCAC
>JADGON010000088.1 GCA_017882945.1 Acidimicrobiia bacterium
CCGTCGCAGAGGTGATCGGCGACGCGCTGGTCGACGCCCTCGTAGCGCCCGCAGATCAGCGAGAAGCCCGGACTACCGGCGAGGTCGTGCGCCATCGCCTGGTCGAAGGTCCGGCCACTCGCCGAGAGCAGGAGGAGCGGCCGGCAGAGATCCGCGGCCTCGACGGTGGCGAAGAGCGGCTCCGGGGTCATCACCATTCCCGCGCCACCGCCGAACGGCGCGTCATCGACGCTGCGATGCCGGTCCGCGGTGTGCTCGCGCGGATCGTGGAAGCGGACGTCCAGGAGCCCGAGCTCGCGGGCCCGACCCACCAGCGAGACTTCGAGCGCGCGCTCGAGGTACTCCGGGAAGATCGTGACGATGTCGACGCGCATCGCGACCTCAGTCCTTCCGGTTGACGTCGAGCAGACCCTCGGGTGGGTCGATCACGACGAAACCGGGACCACGCTCGACGACGAACGTCATCGGGACCAGCACGTCGCCGTCGAGCACGAGCAGGTCACTCGCCGGGTTGGCCTCGACCGACAGCACCTGCCCGAGATCGCGACCCGCGCGGTCGCGCACCTCGGCGCCGATGAGCTCGTGCACCCACAGCTCGTCGGCCTGGCTGGGCAGCACCTCGCCGCTGATCGTGATCCCCAGCAGCGCCTCGGCCGCGCTGCGATCGTCGATCCCCTCGAAGCACACGAGCCAGCGGCCCGCGTGCGGACGCGCGCCCGCAACGACCACGGCTCGTCCCTCGACGAACAGCACCGATCCCGCGGTCAGGCGCTCGACCCGATCGGAGGTGAGCGTGACGCTGACCTCACCGCGCAGCCCGTGCGCCCGGCCGATGCGGCCGACCTCGAGCCGCGGCGTCTCGGACACCGGCTCGCTACTCGATGACGTCGACGGAGACCTTGATCCCCTCGGCGGCACCCGCCGCGCGCGTGACCTGGCGCAGCGCCTGGATCACGCGACCGCGCTTGCCGATGAGCCGACCCATGTCGGTCGGGTCCGCGTGCACCAGCAGCGCAACCTCGTCACGCCGCTCCACGAGCTCGACCTCGACCGCGTCCGGCTCTTCCGCGATGGCGCGTGTCACGTGCTCGACGACCGCCTTCGCGTTGCCACCGACGATGCGGTTGCCCTCGCCACCGACCTCGTCCTCGAAGTCCTCGTCGTCGTCGTCGAAGGTCTCGTCGTGCTCGCTCACTCGGTCGCCTCGCCGGTCGCGGCCTCGGCGTCAGGTGCGGCTTCCTCGGCGGCTGCGGCTTCACTCGCGGCCGCGGCTTCGTTGGCGGCGGCTTCCGCGGCGGCCTTCGCCTCCGCGTCAGCCGTGACCTTGGCTGCAGCGTCGCGCTCGGACTTCGCGGCGGCCGCGCCCTTGGCCTGCGCGGCCGAGGTGCGGGCGGCACGGGACTGCTGCTTACGGTCGGACTCGTAGCGCTCCCAGATCCCTGCGTTCACGAGGAGGCGGTGGACCTGGTCGCTGGGCTGGGCGCCCTGGCGGAGCCAACCGAGGACCTTCTCGTCGTCCACGGTGAAGAACGAGGGCTCTTCACGCGGCCGGTACTGGCCGAGGATCTCGATGTAGCGACCATCACGGGGAGAGCGGCCGTCGGCGACGACGACGCGATACGTGGGCTGCTTCTTCTTGCCCATGCGCATGAGGCGGATCTTTACGGACACCGGTGGGGTTCCTCTCGGTTCTTGGGAGCGCACCAGGGTAGCGGGAGCGGGCCCTCCAGCGCCTACAGCGCTATTGGGGCAGGCCTTCCATGCCGCCCAGACCGCCGACGGGGAGGCGCATGCGCTTGCCCTGGGTCATGGACCGCATCATCTGCTGGACCTGCTTGAACTGCTTGAGCATCGCATTGACCTCTTGGGTGCTGGTGCCGCTGCCCTTCGCGATGCGCACCCGTCTCGAGCCGTTGATCAGCGAGGGATCCCGGCGCTCGGCGGGCGTCATGGAGCAGATGATCGCTTCGACCCGGCCCAGCTCGCCCTCGTCGATCTCGGCCTTGCGGATCTCCTTGGGCATCCCCGGCATCATCTTCATGAGGTTGCCGATCGGCCCCATCTTGCGCACCTGACGCATCTGGTCGAGGAAGTCCTCGAGGGTGAACTGGCCCTTGCGAAGCTTCTCCCCCGCGACCGCCGCCTCGCCCACGTCGAAGGCGGCCTCCGCCTTCTCGATCAGGGTCAGGACGTCGCCCATGCCGAGGATGCGGCTCGCCATCCGGTCCGGGTGGAACGCTTCGAAGTCCTCGAGCTTCTCGCCGGTACCGACGAACAGGATGGGCTTGCCCACCACTTCTTTCACCGAGAGCGCGGCACCGCCCCGGGCATCACCGTCGATCTTGGTGAGGACCACACCGTCCAGCCCCACCGCCTCGTCGAACGCGGTCGCGACGTTCACGGCTTCCTGACCGGTCATCGCATCGACGACGAGCAGCGTGTCGGTCGGCTTCACCGCGTCGCGCACGCGTCGCAGCTCGTCCATCAGGTCGGTGTCGACCTGGAGACGGCCGGCGGTGTCCACGATCACCAGGTTCTTGCCGAGCCGCGCGGCTTCGTCGAGCGACGTCCGCGCGACCTCGACCGGATCCTTCGGGCCGTCATCGGGTGCGGACCACACCGGCAGGTCGAGCTGACGGCCCAGCACCCGGAGCTGCTCGACCGCGGCCGGGCGCTGCAGGTCGGCGGCCACGAGCAGCACGCCGAGCCCCTGGCTCTTGAGCATCCGTGCGAGCTTCCCGGCGGCGGTCGTCTTCCCGGAGCCCTGGAGACCCGCCAGCATGACGACGGTCGGTGGCTTCGAGCTCATCTCGAGCTTGCCCGACACGCCGCCGAGCGTGTTGACCAGCTCCTCGTGCACGATCTTGATGACCTGCTGGGCCGGGCTCAGGCTCTTCTGCACGTCCGCGCCGTTCGCGCGCTCCTTGACGCGAGCGATGAACCCCTTGACCACCTTGACGTTGACGTCAGCCTCGAGCAGCGCGAGGCGAATCTCGCGCGCGATCTCGTCGACGTCCTTCTCGTTCAGCCGGCCGCGGCTGCGCAAGCGCGTGAAGATGCCGTCGAAACGATCGGAAAGGGCGTCGAACATCGATGCGAGTGTACTGAGGGGCTCGAGCTCGACCCTCAGTCGAACAGGGCGTCGACGAACTCGGCGGGATCGAAGACGACCAGGTCATCGGCGCCCTCCCCGATCCCCACCACCTTGACCGGGAGCCCGATCTCGGCCTGGATCGCGAGCACGATGCCGCCCTTCGCGGTGCCGTCGAGCTTGGTGAGCACGACGCCGGTCACGTCGACCGCCTCCGCGAACTGGCGCGCCTGGGCCAGGCCGTTCTGCCCGGTGGTCGCGTCGACGACGAGCAGCACCTCCTTGAGCGCGCCGGGCGTGCGATCGACGATGCGGCGCAGCTTCTTCAGCTCCTCCATCAGATTGACCTTCGTGTGCAGCCGCCCGGCGGTGTCGACGAGCACGAGGTCCGCGCCGCGGTTCGTCGCCGCGCTCATCGCGTCGAACACCACCGAACCGGGATCGGCGCCGTCCTGGCCGCGGACGAGGCCCGCGCCCGCGCGCTCGGCCCACAGGCCGAGCTGGTCCGCGGCGGCGGCGCGGAAGGTGTCGGCCGCGGCGAGGACGACCGAGTGCCCCTCGTCCACCTCGCGCTGGGCGAGCTTCGCGATGGTGGTGGTCTTGCCCACCCCGTTCACGCCGACGAACATCCAGACGTTGAGCTCGCCCGGGTTCACGCGGAGCGACCGGTCACCGGGCTCGAGCAACAGGGCGAGCTCCGCCTTGAGCAGCTCGAGCACCTGCTCCGAGTCGGATGCCTTCTCCTCGGCGGCCCGGGCCTTGACGTCCTCGAGGATGCGCTGGGTCGTCGGCATGCCGACATCGGCGAGGAGCAGCGCCTCCTCCAGCTCGTCCCAGGTCTCCGGATCGATCTTGCCCCGGCGGGTCAGCGCGCCGGAGAACGCCGCGCGGGTCTTGCCCAACCGGTCGCGCAGCCGTGGTCGGACCCGTTCCGGTGCTTCGAGCTCGGGGGCTTCGAGCTCCACCTCGAGCGGAGCCTCGACCACCGGCCCGGTCGGTCTCGGTGGCGCTTCGGGTGCCCGCAGCCGCGGCGCGGGCGGGGGCGGCTCACCGGGCGGCGTCGGGCGGCCACCACGCCGGCTGAGGAACAGGCCACCCGCGATGAGGACCACCGCGAGGACGATGATCAGTGCGAAGACGAGCAGCTCAGTGGACATCGGGCGCCGATGCTAACGGTCACTCGCGGCGGGGCCGCCCTCCGCGCGGTAGGTGACGACCGATTCCGACGCCGGGGGGATTCCCGCCTGGTCGAGGGCGGCCTTGATCCCCGCTCGCAGCGCCCGGGCCACCCGCCACTGCTCCAACGGCGCGGTCTTCACGGCCAGGCGGATCACGACATGATCCGGCTCCACCTGCTCGATCCCCCACACTTCGGGCTCGTCGGTGACGACGGACCCGAGATCGCGACTGGTGGCCACGACATCGGCCGCGCCACGAATGACGGATGTCGCTCGCTGCACGTCTGCGTCATACGCGATGGGGACGTCGAGGATCACGCGTGACCACTGCTGACTCTTGTTGCCGACCCGGAGGATCCCCCCGTTGGGGATGTGCCAGACCGTGCCTTCCGCGTCGCGCAGTCGCGTCGTGCGCAGGCTCACGCCTTCCACGGTGCCCGCCGCGACTCCGGTGTCGATGACGTCGCCGACGCCGTACTGGTCCTCGATCAGCATGAAGATGCCGGAGAGGAAGTCCTTCACCAACGCCTGAGACCCGAACCCGATCGCGACGCCGATGATGCTGGCGCCGATCCCGATCGCCGCGAGGTTGACGCCGAGCTCCTCGAGGATCATCAAGCCCGCGGTCGACCAGATGAGCGCGCTTACGATGCTGCGGATCACCGCGCCGATCGTCTCGGCCCGCAGCGCGCGGCGCACGCTGGGAACCGGCGACGTGTCGAGCAGTGAGAGCCCGGTCCGGTGCTTGATCTTCGAGATGCGGTCCCCGGTCTGCTCCCGCTGCAGGTTGCGCACGACACGGCGGACGAAGATGCGCGTGATGCGCACCGCGACGTACGCGATGAGGACGATCATCAGCAGGTGCAGCGGCAACGCGAGGTCGTCGCCCACCTGCGCCGCGCGTTGCGAGCCGGTCAGGTCGTAGACCGTCGAGCAGAGCCACGCCTGCTTGCCCGGCACACCGCACGCCGCGGCCTTCTCCAGCTGCTCGGCCGCCGTGGCAGCCAGCACCATCAAGTCAGGACGACCTCGCCCCGCATCCGCTGGCTCACCACGCGGCTCGACGCGCCAGGCGCCATCGAGACGCCGTAGAGGCAGTCGCCGGCCTCCATCGTGCGCTTCTGGTGCGACACGATGAGCAGCTGGGCTTCGTTGCGGAACTCGTGCACCAGATCGAGGAACCGGTGCAGGTTCACGTCGTCGAGCGCGGCCTCGACCTCGTCGAGCAGGTAGAACGGCGAGGGACGGGCGCGGAAGACCGCGAACAGGAACGCCATCGCGGTCAGCGAGCGCTCACCACCGGAGAGCAGCGACAGCCGCCGCGTGTTCTTGCCCGACGGACGCGCCTCCATCTCGATGCCGGTGTTGAGCAGGTCGTCCGGATCCGTGAGGAAGATCCGCCCCGAGCCACCGGGGAACAGCGTGGTGAAGAGCTGCGCGAAGTTCTCCTGCACGTCGGCGAACGCGGTCTCGAAGACGGTGACGATCTC
>JADGON010000089.1 GCA_017882945.1 Acidimicrobiia bacterium
CGCGTCCACGCTCACGGCATCGGGATCGAGCTCGATGCGAACGCGCGACGCGCCCCAGTCGTCGTCTTCGGGCGTCGTCCGTCCGCCGCGCACCGTTCCGATGGGTCGCATCGAGATGTCGTCCATCGATCGCCTTTCGTCGCGTCGGGCCACCCTCCGGACGTGGACCGGAGCTTCCGTCACCCGGCATTCTCGGCTCCGCGAACCGATGCATGCGATCCAGGGTGGGCCGGTCGCCGTGCGCGGGTGCGAGATCCGCGCGATGGTGGCCTGGTGGCGGCACCATTTCGGTTCGACCGCACATGGTGGTTCCCGTTGCCACCCGAGCAGCTCTGGGCCGTGCTCAACCGGACCGACCGGTACCCGAGTTGGTGGTCGTGGCTGCGCGAGTTCGAGGCCGAAGGGTTCGAACCCGGAACGTCGGCCCGCTGCGTCATCCAGTCCCCGCTCCCGTACCCGCTGCGGTGCTCGATCCGGATCGACGAGATGCGCGCGCCACGATCGATCGTCACCACGGTTGACGGTGACCTGCGGGGACCGGCCCGGCTCGAGGTGCAACCGGCGGCCGACGGCTGCACCGCCCGCCTGGTCTGGTCGCTCACCCCCGGCAACCCGACGCTCCGGCGACTCGCGATCATCGGCCGCCCCGCGATGGTCTGGGCCCAAGACCGTGTCGTGGCCACGGGAGTCCATCAGTTCCGGCGCCGCGCGCTCCTCCCCGCACGCGACCTCCGACTCTGAGCCCGCCGTAGTCAGTCCTTGTCGTCGAGTGCAGAGTCTCCGACGTGCTGCTCCAGCCATGCCTTCATGGGCGCCGCGGCGCGCAGAAGGTCGACGACGCGCTCCTTCGCCTTCGTGGTGCCGAGCCACGCGCCGACCGGCCACTCGCGCCATGCGATGAGACCCTTCTGCCGCAGCAGCTCGATGCGCGGATGGTCCTTCGGGTACCCGCGCGGCGCGGTCTTGAGCGTCTCGTGGGCCGTGACCTCGATCTTCGCCGCGCGCAGATCCGCGACCAGCGTGGCGAGCGCGCTCCCGGACCGGTCATCGGCCACCGCCCGCCGGTACCGGTCGAGCTGGTCGTTCGCCGGCATGTAGAGCCCGGAGCCCGCAGCCAACCCGTCGGCCGACATCTGGATGTAGCCGCCCTCGGCCAGGCTCGCCGCGATCGCGGTCTTGTAGGGCGACTTGTCGGCGCTGAAGCGCACGTCGCGGTACGGCCGGAACACCCTGCCCTCACCGAACTCGGGGGCGAGCTCGACGAGGAGCGCTTCCATCGGCCCGCGGACGCAACGCTCGTAGACGGCCTTGTTCTCCTGCCAGTACGCCTTCGAGTTGTCGGCGAGCAAGCCTTCGTAGAACTCCACCGCCTCGACCGGCCACCCCCGGAACGCCATCTCCGGATCGTAGGCCCGAGCGGGCCCGGGTGGTCCTGCCCGCGGTCGCTTCAGTCAGCGCTCGAGCGGCCGGGCGAAGCTGAGCTCGTGACCGTCACGGTCCTTGATGTGGAAGTACCGCTCGCCCCACGTGGCGTCGGCCGGTTCGGTGGACGGCTCGAAGCCGGAGGCGCGGGCGCGCTCGTAGACCGCGTCCACGTCCTCGACCCAGAAGATCACGCGGCCCCAGATGTCGTTGATCGGGGCGTGCGCCGGATCGAGCTGCAGGTTGAGGAAGCTGTCGCCCGCGCGGAAGGTGGTGAACGCAGCGTCGGGTCCGCCGGCGAGGAGCTGGAACCCGAGCGTGCCGTAGAAGTCGACCGCCGCGGCCATGTCGGCCGTGAGCAGCGTCACCGCATTGATCGAGCGGACGGATTCGGAAGTCGCGTTCACCCGTCCAGGGTGGCACAGCCGCGAGCAGAATTCGCGGTCTTACGATTCCGTGGGCGCCGGGACCGTCGCTCGCGTCACGGTGGTCCGCTCGCGGAGTCGCCCCGCCACCGCCGCATGAGCGAGCGCGATGGCGGTCATCGCGATGACGCCGTCGGTGACGCTCACCGCGTCGACTCTCCAGGTCACGACGCCCACGACAGCAACAAGGAGCACCGTGACCACCCTCAGGACGTTCAGCGGACCTTGAGGTCGCCGGCGGGAGCACGCCCCGATCACGATGAGCGCAAGGTAGAGCGCGACGAGCGGTACGGCGACGCCTTCGATGTCACTCGCAGGGATGTGCCCGCCCGGAGCAAGGTGCACGAACTTGGAGACGCCGACCGCGGCACCCACGATCGCGAGCTGCAGGCCGAGGTGGCCGGCGATCCAGGTCTCGATCGCGATCCGCGAGTTGCGGAGCCCGGAGAACGGCACGTCGTCGAAGTAGGTCCACCACACCGCGAAGACGAGGCCGAACTGGAACGCCATCACGATGACGTCGATCTGGTCGAGCGAACCGTCCGTCGCGACGATCGCCACCTTGACGAACGCCTCGCCGCAGACGATCAGCGTGAACGCGCCCAGCCGCTCGACGAGATGGTGCTCGGCGACCGGCGGCGGCGGGCGGACGCTCGTGACGTACGCGACGGCCGGCAACACGGTCACGACGAAGCCGACGAGCCAGAGCGCGACACGCTCGATCTCGGGCAGGGCGGCAGCGACGAGGAAGAGCAGCGCCGCGCCGAGATACTCGAGCGCGCGCCGGCGGGCGAAGGGCGCCGGACCGAGGCCGCGCCGCGCGCCCCGCGCGTACATGACGGCCAGCGTGCCGACGAGCAGGCTGTAGTCGACCGAGAGGAAGACCTCGTCGCTGCGAACGCCGTCCGCCGCCCCCATCGCCACCAACGCGACGAGGAACATCTGCAGGAGCACGAGGACGCGGTGCGTCGTGTCGTCGAGACGGAAGCGGTTCGTGAACATGGTGGTCGCGAGCCAGATCCACCAGATGGAGACGAACGCCAGGGTCACCCAGAGCCCGTGCGTCACCGAGTGCCCGTGGGCGAAGGACGAGCTGAGGACCAGGATCGCCGCCACGAAGACCAGGTCGTAGAAGAGCTCGAGCCAATTGGCCGGGGGGTGCGAGCCCGGCGGCGGCGAATCGTCCGGGATCAGGTCCCGCTGCGGTGCAGACACGGGCGACAGCATGCCCGAGCGAGCACCCGGAGAGGAGGAGCGGAAGGGGGAGGGTCAGCTCCCGCCCGCGACGCCGGGTGCGACCCGGAGGATCGAATCCGCGCCCGAGCCGTTGGAGGTCGTGACGTACAGCGCGCCGTCCGGCCCGACGGTCGGCGTGCGCAGCCGGCCGTGGTCGGTCAGCGCGACGGACACCGCCACCGCCGAACGTCCGTCTTCGGAGAGCCGGATCATGCGCAGCTGCGAGCCCTTGAGCACCGCGAGCACGAGCCCGCCGTCCCATGCGCCCCACTGCGACCCGGACACGAACGTCGCGCCTGACGGGGCGATGGTCGGGCAGCCCGAGCTGAGCACGGGAAGCATCGCGTCCGGGTGTCGCTGCGTATCGGTCATCGGCGTGAGCTCGTCGTAGGCCGGGTCGCCTGGCGCGCGCGGCACCGGATCCCATCCGTAGTTGGCCCCGGTCACCAACAGGTTCACCTCGTCGTCACAGCCCGGACCGTGCTCGACCGCGTAGACCTGGCCGTTCGCCCGGAACGCGAGGCCCTGCACGTTGCGATGCCCGTACGACTCGATGCGAGGGTCGAACGGGGCGCCCATGTTGCCGGGGGCGGGCGCACCGTTCTTGTCGATGCGCAGCACCTTGCCGCCGAGCGAGTGCGGGTCCTGGGGCGCGGTGCCGATTGCCGCGTCACCGGTGCCGACCCAGAGGTAGCCGTCGGGACCGAAGTGCACCCGGCACCCGGAGTGCCGACCGAGCTCACCGGCCGGGTTCATCGGAACGCCGGTGAGGATGTCGGTCCGGCTCGTGACCGTGGTCAGTGCCGGGTCGAGCGTGAGCTTCGCGATCCGCACGTCCGCCGCCCCACCGGCCGTCGACGCGAAGCAGACGAACACCTGCCGAGTGCTCGCGAACGACGGGTCGACGGCGAGGCTCATCATGCCGGCCTCGACCGCGACGACGAGATCCGCCGGCTTCCACACGAGCCGCCGCTCGCCGTTCACCACCACGCTGAGGCCATGGGCCCGCTCGGTGAAGACCATGGTGTGGTCGGGAAGGAACGCCACGTCCCAGGGGATGTCGACGCCGCTCTGCATGGTGGTGACCGTCACCTTGGGTGGCGGCACGCACCCGGCGAGCACGCCGACTGCGATGACGGAGACCAGAACCCGTCGCGTCCAG
>JADGON010000403.1 GCA_017882945.1 Acidimicrobiia bacterium
CGGCCGCGGGGGATCGTCGCGGTGAACGGCGTGACGCTCGCGGGGGAGCGGGCCGAAGTTCCGGCCGATCCGGCCGCGTTCTACGAGCTGTCGATGGCCGAGCAATGGGGCGATGGGGCTCCGCTCCTGCCCCCGACCGATGCGGCGATCGAAGCGCTCCTCGCGTGCACGCCCGATCCGCCCGACCACGTGATCGGCGTGCTCCCGCCGCGGGCGGGCGTCGCGACCGTCGAGCTCGTGGCCGCCAACGCGGCGATGGCGGGGGTGGAACCCGATGCCTTCCCGCTGGTCCTCGCGGCGCTCGAAGCGATCCTGGTTCCGGAGTGGAACGCGTTCGGCCTCACGACGACGACGTCGAGCGTGTTCCCGATGCTGATCGTCAACGGCCCGTCACGCGACGGACTCGGGATCGACTACCGCGCGGGATGCATGGGGGGTGCGGGTGGACGGGGCTCGATGACGATCGGTCGTTCCGTCTCGCTATGCCTGCGCAACATCGGTGGCCAACGGGCCGGCGAGACGTCACGCACGGTGTTCGGTCAGCCCGCCCGGTTCGGCATGTGCTTCGGCGAGTGGGAGGAACGTTCACCGTGGCCGTCGCTCGCCGCCCGGCAGGGGTTCGCCACGGACGTCGACGTCGTGACCGTGCACGGGGGCAAGGGCACGTTCCCGATGGCCGACATCCACAACGACGACCCTCGCGACCTGCTCGCGCTGCTGGCCAGGAGCATGGCCTATCCCCTTGCGAACATGTTCCTCGGGAACGCGGAGAACGGTGAGGTGGTGCTCGCGGTCAACCCGATGTGGGCGGAGCGTTTCGGCGCGGCGTTTCCCGAAGTCGCCGAGCTGCAGGCGTTCGTGCACGACCACGCGTGGCAGCCGCTCGACCTCTGGCCCGAGCCGAACCGGGTGATCCTCCGCGACAAGGGCCGGGTCGGCCCCGCGGATCGGGTCTTCCTCACCGCGCGGCCCGAGCAGATCGTCCCGGTCGTGTGCGGCGGGCTCGGCAGCCTGCATGCGATCGCGCTGCCGAGCTTCGGTGAGAGCCAACTCCAGAGCGCGCTCGCGCGCCGCGTCGCGTGATGGATGCCGAGGCGGTCGCGGTCGCAGTAGAGGAGGTGGGTCGGATCCTGCGCGCCGACGGCGCGGACCTGCTGCTCGTCGAGGCCGATCCGAAGACGTTGCGCGTCCGCCTCGAGCTCCGTTTCGACGACGTGAGCTGTGCGGATTGCGTCCTCGCGCCCGATCAGCTCGAGCAGACCGTGAGCGCGGCGATCAGCCGGCGCGTGCCGGGCGAGTTCGAGCTGTTGCTCCACGATCCGCGTCGCTGAGCCGATGGCCCCGGACCCCACGCAACGGCTCTGGACTGCGCTGGTCGACGTGTACCAGCCGGTGCTGCGCGACGTCGTCGGGGCGCTGGAACGCGACGCCGGCATCGACTCCGGCACGTACTCCGCGCTCGCGTACCTGGACCGTGCCGGCGGAAGCATGCGGCTGCGCGACCTGCACGATCTGATGCGCGTCCGCTACAGCCAGCCCGGGCTGAGCCGGCTCGTGCAACGCATGGAGCAGGACGGTCTCGTGGCGCGCCGGGTCGACCCCGAAGACCGGCGGGGCACGCTGGTCGGCCTCAGCCGAGCCGGTCGCAACCGATTCCGCCGGGCCCACGAGGTGTACGACGCTGCGCTCGGCGAGCATCTCGGCCGCAACGTCAGCCCCGCGTCCGCCACCGCGCTCGCCCGTTCCCTCGAGGAGCTCGCGGCCCGGCGAGCGCCCGGCGCGTGAGTCAGCGGGCGACGAGCGTGGCCGGGTTGGCCACGACCATCGTCCGGATCGCGTCGGCGCTCAGCCCCTCGTCGGCGAGCTGGTCCGCGAACCGTTGGAGGCCTTCGACCGGCGCCGCGTTCACGGCCTGGCCGTAGTCGCTGGCGAGCGTGCAGCGTGCCGGCCCGATCCGGTCCGCCGCGCCGGCGAGATCAGCCACGGGCCGCGTCGCGAGGGCGCCGACGCAGGTCAGCGCGCACAGCTCGATCCAGGCGCCGAGGTCCGCGAGCTCGATGAGCTCGGACACACCGAGCTTCGGCCCCACGAGGTCCTCCATCGCATGCGTGACGAGCACGCGTTGGCGTGATCCGAGCTCGCGCGCGACTACGGCGTGCTCGCGGGCGCTGATGTGACCCGTCGCCAGCACTGCACCGTGCTCCCGGCACAGCGCTGCGATCTCCTGCACCTCGGGGAGCAGCTGACCGTCGTCGTCGATCACCGTGAGACCCGGACCCGGGATCCCGAGCTGCGCGGCCACGCCGTTCACCACGTCCTGGCGCGACGACAACGTCGGGAGCCAGACGACGCGACCGAGCAGCTCCAGCGCGGTCTCGACCGCAGCCGGGTTGAGCCCGCCCATCTCGTGGTCGCAACAGACGCCGCCGTACACGTCGATCCCGCCCACTGCTTCGGCGACGATCCGCGCGAGCTGGGCCGTCGGCTCCGTGTGCGACTTGAGCAGCACGCCGGCATGGCCTGCGTCGCGCGCCTGCACGGCGGCCTCGAGTGCGGTCACCGAACGCTCGCGGTGCGCGTCCGGGCCATAGTGGCAGTGCAGGTCGATGGCTCCGGTGATGTCGACGCCCACGGCGCCACAATGGCACGCCCGAGCCCGTCGAGATCGGGTTCTGCCGCCGAGCCCTACGCTCCGGGCATGAGCTATCCGATCGGCATCGCCGAGCTCGCGTACGCGACGGAGCCGAGTGTCATCCGGCGCGCCGAGCTCGCGCGCGGCGACGGGTTCGATCACATCGACGTGATGCTCGGCTCCGACGCCGGCGGTCTCGCGCTCCCCGTCGGTTGCCCGATCGCGTTCCCGCGGCCACAACCCACGTGGTGCTCGACGCCGGCCCCTCCTGCCGCTGACGGTGCGTGGGATCGCACGCTGCGATGGTGGCGCGCGGCTCCGCAAGCGCTCTGCGAGCCATGGGCCGGCGCGGCCGTGAGCTCGTTGGAGCATGTGCGCGCCCTCGCCGACGCGATTCCCGGCGTGCGCTTCCTGATCGATACCGGGCACGTCACCGCGTGGGGCGGCGACATCCTCGAGCTCCTGCCGTTCGCGGCCCACGTGCAGCTGCGCGACGCGAAGCGCGGCGTGGCGCAGGTCCCCCCGGGGGAGGGGGACGTCGACTTCGCCGCCGTGCTCGCGCGCCTCGACGAGCTGGGCTACGCGGGCCGGCTCTCGATCGAGTACTTCGATCTGCCCGAGCACGGCTGGCCCTGCACCGATCCCCGGGCCCACGCGATCGCCCTCCGCGCCCTGCTCCTCTCCCTCCCCTGACCGAGGGCGGCCCTCCGAGCCGGTGAGTCAGGGGCGGCGGTGCTCGTGGCCGGAGAAGCGGGAGATCCCGGTCACCGCGACGCCGCAGTGACGGTCCGACTGCGCCCACGCGTCCGCCCGTTCTCCGGCGTGCGGGCCGGAAGCGATGGTCGCGACGACCGGGCCGTCGATGCAGAGCGACGGCGGGACCGAGTGGCGCCGCACGGTCAGCGCCTTCCAGCCGTGAGTGCCGAGGTCCCCGACGAGCACGACGTCGAGCTCGAGCTGCGGGTCCGCCTCGGCGCCGTCGCCGTGGCTGATGACCAGGTGGACGACTGCTTCGCGCATGTTCGCCTCGGCTGGTTCGCGAGCCGGGTCGCCCTCGATCGTACGCCCGCGGCTCCGGGCGTCAACCCCCGGAATCAGCCGAAGTTCGCGAGGCGGGGCTCCCGCTTCGCCCGTTCGAGGTCGAGCAGCGCGCGCTTGCGGTCGAGCCCGCCGCCGTAGCCGGTGAGCGCCCCGGTCGAGCCGATGACCCGGTGACACGGGACGATGATGCCGACGGGGTTGCGCCCGTTCGCGAGCCCGACGGCCCGGGATGCCGTCGGCTGCCCGATGCGCGCCGCGAGCTGCCCGTAGGACATCGTCTCGCCGTAGGGGATCTCGAGCAGACCCGCCCAGACCCGGCGCTGGAACTCGGTCCCCTCGAGCCGCAGCGTGACGTCGAACTCGGTGAGCTCGCCGGCGAAGTACGCGTCGAGCTGGGCCACGACGTCCGGGAACGCCCGCTCGTCGGCGACCCAGTCGTCCTGTCCCGCCGGGGGGTGCGCCTGGTCCTCCATCCGGAGACCGGTCACCGCGTCGTCTCCCGCGATGGTGATGAACCCGACCGGGCTGTCGATCATTCGGTACCGCGTGGGCATGCAACCAGCGTGCCACGCTCCCGTCGGCCTCTCTGGCGGGAATCAGACACCGCCATCGGCCTCATAGAGTCAAGCCGATGCCCACTGCCCCCGACCCGGCCCGCGTCCCTGCCGGACTGGGCCGGGGAGTCGTGCTCGCGCGCGGGGACGCCGTGCCCGACGCATGGGCCGGAACGGACGTCGTGAACATCGACGACGCGGTGCTCGCGGACCCGGGTCCGGTCGTGACCGCTCTGCACCATGCGTGGGTGGAGCGTCGACCGGTGGTGATCGTGCTCGAGGTCGAGGCCGATCGGTTCCGCGCGCCCGAGTCGGTCACGGACGAACCGTGGACGCTCGGTGCGCGCTTCGAGGTTTACCTCGACCGCATCCACTTCCTCGTGTGGGCGAACACCTATGACGGCCGCGGCGGGAAGGCTCCCGTGTGGTGGTGGGCGCGCAAGGCGGCGCGCCTCGGCGCGACCGAGGTGACGGACGCAGGACCGGGCGACGTCACCCTTCCCGACGGCACAGCCGTGTGGATCGACGGTGGTCCGCGTGGACCGCTCGACCGAGACGCGTTGGGCGTGGCCGTCGTGCACGCGGAGACGGTGGAGCTCGGCCGGCTCAC
>JADGON010000090.1 GCA_017882945.1 Acidimicrobiia bacterium
CGGTCGTGGTGCTCGGCATCGAGGTCTGGTTCATCTTCTGGTGGCGCCGCGGCGGGCCGCGACGCGCGATCACCGAGCTCGCCGAGGACGGTGCAGTGAAGCTCGTGGACGCGGCGCTCGACGAGGTGTTCGGCGCTGCGTGAGCTCAGGCCGGCGTGCGGTCTTCCATGCCCCACGGCGAGTCGTACTCAGTGAGCAGGTCGAGGTAGGGCACCGCGTCGAACGCCTCGGGTCCGAGCACGCCGCTCCCGCTCCAGGTCCCGCGCGCCAGGAGCTCGAGCCCCATCACCGGGTTGATCGCGGTCTGCCACACCACTGCCTGGTGGCCGTACTCGGCCATCGACCACTGGTTGTCGACGATGTGATGGAGGTACACCTCACGCCTCGTCCCGTCGACGCCCGTGCCCGTGACCCAGGTGCCCGCACACGTCTTGCCGTGCATCCGGTCACCGAGCTCCGCGGGGTTCGGGAGCGCGGCGGCCACGACGTCTCTCGGTGACACCTCGATGTCGCGCACGCGGATCTTGTCGGTGCGGTCGAGGCCGGTCTTGTGCAAGGCCTCGAGCACGGCGATGAACTCGTCACCGAGTCCGTACTTGAACGTCACGCGACGACACTCCACCCACCGCGGGATGAGCAGCACCTCTTCGTGCTCGACGTTCACGCACTCGACCGGTCCGATGCCGCCGGGGAATTCGAAGACCTCCGGCTCGCTGAACGGCGCGGTCGTGAACCACTGGCGATCCCGCTCCCAGATCACCGGCGGGTTCAGGCACTCCTCGATCGTGGTCCAGATCGAGAACGTCGGCGCGAAGTCGTAGCCCTCGATCACGAGGTTCGCACCGTCACGCACACCGACCTCGTCGACCGACGAGAAGAGGTGGTCGGCGGCGTACCGGGCAAAGACGTCCGAGAGCCCGGGCTCCACCCCGAGCCCGACCAGGGCGAGCTGGCCCCGTGCGCTCCACTGCTCCGCGACGGCGAACTGCGCATCGCCGAGCTTGACCCCGGTCTGCTCGTAGGGCCGGTCGGGGTGGGGGGACGAGAGGTGCATCGCCATGTCCACGTAGGTGCAGCCGGCCGCAAACGCCCCGTCGAAGATCGGCGGGTTCAGGCGGGGATCGCACGCGTTCACCACGACGTCGGCTCGGACCTCCCGAGCCAGCGATGTGACCGAAGCGGCGTCCGAGGCATCGACGCGCGCGGCGCCAAACCGGCCTCCCTCGGTGAGCTTGGCGACCGCCCGCTCAGCGCGGGCGAGGTCCACATCGGCGAGCACCATGTGCTCGAAGAAGCCTCGCCGCTCGGCGATCGATGCGATTGCGGCTCCCACGCCGCCGGCACCGACCACGAGGATGTGCATGGCCGGACGCTACCCGCGGCAACATCCGAAGAGGTCCTCGAACCCGGCACTAAGGTGCCAACGTGGTTTGGTGGCGCCGCCCTGATGCTGATCTGGTGCGCGACGTACCCGATCTCCGGCGGATCATGCCGTACGTCATGCGGACTCGGAACGAGTCCACCGTGTACTTCGAGCAGCGGATCGACGTCGGGAACGCGGAGCGCTTCGTGCGGGCGTTCAACGAGGTGCATCCCGAGTCGCGCACCTCGTTGCTCCACGTGCTGCTCTGGTCGTGTCGCCAGGGGCTGGTGGAGTTCCCGAACGTCAACCGGTTCATCGCGGGTGGCCGCCTCTACCAGCGCAAGGGCATCTGGATCTCGTACTCGGCGAAGCAGCGCATGAAGAAGGGCGCGCCGCTCATCGTGCTCAAGCGCGAGTTCGACCCCGACGAGTCGTTCGCGGGCATGGTCTCGGCGATGGGGGAGCAGCTGCACGCGGCCAAGTTCAGCGGCGGGAAGAACACGGTCGACGGAGAGCTCAAGCTCGTCCTCATGTTGCCCGGGTTCCTCCGGCGTCTCGTGTTCGCGGCGTACCCGATCCTCGAGGCCTACGGCATGTTCCCGCGCTCGTTCATCGACAACGACCCGTTGTACGCGTCGATGTTCCTCACCGACCTGGGCAGCCTCGGGCTCGATCCCGTGTTCCACCACCTCTACGAGTACGGCAATGTCGGAACCTTCGGCGTGCTCGGTCGCGCCCGCGCGGAGCAGATCCCGGACCCGGACTCGGGCCGGCTCGAGCGCAAGCGGATCGCAATGATCCGCTGGAGCTTCGATGAGCGCATCGAAGACGGGCTCTACGCGGGGTATGGCATCAAGCAGGTCAAGAAGCTGTTCGAAGACCCGGTGAAAGGCGGCATCGCGGTCGGCGACCCGTTGGTGCTGGAGGCGCTCGGACGCGACGGCGCGGCCGGCGCCGAGCAGGCGTGACTCCCGGGGTCGCCGCGCGCTTTCCCCGTGCCGGACTCGCGACGCCGCACTACCTCGCGTCAGGCGCGGGTGCCGCAGAGCTCGCCCGCGGCGGGAACGCGATCGACGCGATCGTGGCCGCCAACCTCGCGCTCGGCGTGGTGGCGCCGTACCTCTGTGGCTACGGCGGCGACCTGTTCGCCATCGTGTGGGACGGCGAGCTCCACGGCTATCTCGGGTCCGGGCGCTCACCCGCGAACGCCACGATCGAGGTGGTGAGCGAGCTGCTCGGCGAGGACCCGTTGCTCGTCGGTCCGCACTCGGTGACGGTTCCCGGCGCGATCGCAGGATGGTTCGACCTGCTGGAGCGGTGGGGAACGCGATCGTTCGCCGACCTCGCGCGCGACGCGATCCGGTACGCCCGCGAGGGATTCGAGCTGACGCCGATGGGTGCGCTGTCGTGTCGCGGGTTCCGGGGCTTGTACCGCGGCCTCGACGACTGGCAGGCGATCTACGGGAAGCTCGAAGCGGGCGACGTCTTGCGCCAACCCGCGCTCGCGGGGTTGATCGAGCTGCTCGCCGAAGGGGGCCCGGCCGCGTACTACCAGGGGCCGGTCGCCAGCGCGATCGCCGCCGCGCTCCAGCGGGGCGGCGGCCTCATGGACGAGGCCGATCTGGCGGTGCACGTGGGCGAGTGGGCGGCTCCGATGCGGGCCCGCTACCGGGACGTCGAGATCGCCGAGCTCCCGCCCCCCACGCAGGGGGTCGCGGTGCTCGAGATCATGCGCATCCTCGACGGCTTCGACCTCCCGGCAATGGCCCCGGCGGACCGCGCCCATCTCGTCGTCGAGGCGGTCAAGATCGGTCTGCGAGATCGTGACGACCACATCACCGACCCGGCGCACGCGCGGATCCCGCCGGAGGCGCTCCTGGCTGACGAGTGGATCGATTCCCGACGGGCGTCCATCGACCCGGCTCGGGCGCAGGTCCCGGCGCCGGGTCATCCGCAACGCGGCGGGACCGCGTATCTCTGCGCCGCGGACGGTGACGGCCTGCTCGTGAGCCTCATCCAGTCGAACTTCCTCGGCTTCGGCTCCGGGGTGCACGTGCCGGAGTGGGGGATCAACCTGAACAACCGCGGCTCGTCCTTCGCGCTCGACGAATCACGGGTGAACGCGCTCGCCCCGTCGAAGCGTCCGATGCACACGCTGATCCCCGCGATGATGTTGCGCGACGGGAAGCCGAGTCTCGTGTTCGGCTCGATGGGAGGCGACGCGCAGGCGCAGGTGCACGCACAGCTGCTCACGCAGATCGTGGATGACGGAGCCGACCCGCAGGCCGCGATCGACACGCCGCGCTGGCGTGTGGAGCCGCTGGACTGGAAGCTCCGGGTCGAGCAACGGGCGGACCCCGATGTGGTGGCCGATCTCGCGGCACGAGGCCACGAGATCATCGAGACGGCGGCCTATGACGGCGGCATGGGCCATGCCCACGCGATCGCCGTCCATCCGCACGGCTATGCGGTCGCGACGGATCCCCGGGCGGAGGGCGCCGCCGTCGGCCGTTAGGGCTGCGGCCGGTAGCATCCGGTCAATGGTCAGCTCCGTCGAAGAGGTCCGCGTCGCGCTCGAGCAGCACGGGTATCTCGCCGACGAGGGGCTCGCGACCTCCATCTTCCTGGCCCTCAGCCTCCAGCGTCCGCTCCTGCTCGAGGGTGAGGCCGGCGTGGGCAAGACCGAGGTCGCCAAGGTGCTCGCGCGCTGGACGGGCGGCGAGCTCGTCCGGCTCCAGTGCTACGAGGGGATCGACGCCTCGCAGGCGGTCTACGAGTGGGACTACTCGCGCCAGCTGCTGCACCTGCGGGCGGTGGAGGCCGGCGGCGGGGAGGTGGTGGAGGACGAGCTGTATTCCGAACGCTTCCTGGTGCGCCGTCCGTTGCTGCGGGCGATCGACCATCACGGTCCCACCCCGCCGGTGCTGCTCGTGGACGAGGTCGACCGGGCCGACGACGAGTTCGAGGCATTCCTGCTCGAGATCCTCTCCGACTACAGCGTGACCGTTCCCGAGCTCGGCGAGCTGCGGGCCGAGGTGCCGCCGGTCGTGATCGTCACCTCGAACCGCACCCGAGACGTGCACGACGCGCTGAAGCGCCGTTGCCTCTACCACTGGATCGGTCACCCGGACTTCGAGCGGGAGCTCGCGATCGTGCGGCTGAAGGCGCCCGAGGTGAGTGGGACGCTCGCCCGCCAGGTCGCGGCGGCGGTCGAGGTGCTCCGGAGCCTCGAGCTGTACAAGCCGCCCGGGGTGGCGGAGACGATCGATTGGGCCGTCGCGCTCGCCCGTCTCGGCCGGGCGCACCTCGACGAGGCTGCGGTCGTCGCGACGCTCGGCACCATCCTGAAGTACCGCGAAGATCAGGAGCGGGTCCGGGCGCACGGCATCGACGAGATCCTCCAGACCGCCGCGGCCCGCAGTGCCTGAACCGGGAACGGACGGGCTCGAGGTGGATCGGGTCGCGGTGACGCTGGTTCGGGTGCTGCGGGGCCGCGGGCTCGGCATCGCGTCGGGCTCGACCCTGATGTTCGCTCGTGCGCTCGAAGCGGTGGGGGTCGGTGAGCACGATGGCGTGTACTGGGCGGGTCGCGCCACGTTGGTGCACCGGCCCGAGGACATCGAGGAGTACGACCGGTGCTTCGAGACGCTCTTCGGCTTTGGTGGTCCCCGTGCGCTCGGCCCCGTCGAGACGCGAACCGAGGAGGCCGTCGTCGCGTTCGACCTGCCCGGAGGCGAGCCGCCGGCAGAGGAGTCCGAGCCGCTGGCTCCCGACGTGCCCGTGCTGCAGGTCCGGTACAGCCCGGCCGAGGTGCTGCGGCACCGCGACTTCGCGACGTACAGCCCGGCCGAGCACGCCGAGGCGCGCCGACTCATGGCCGACCTGCGCTTCGTCGGTGGGCTGCGACGCTCGCGCCGGAAGCACCGGTCGCGTCACGCGCGCGGTCGACCGGATCTCGGGCGTACCGTGCGGCACTCGATGCGCACGGGCGGCGAGCCGATCCATCGAGTGTTCACGGAGGCGACCGAACGCCCGCGCCGGCTGGTGTTCCTGTGCGACGTGAGCGGGTCGATGGAGCCGTACGCGCGGGCCCTCGTTCGCTTCCTCCACACCGTCGTGATCGCGCGCGGTCGGGTGGAGGTCTTCGCACTCGGCACCCGATTGACCCGCATCACCCGGGAGC
>JADGON010000404.1 GCA_017882945.1 Acidimicrobiia bacterium
AGGTCCATGACCCAGACCCGGAGAGCTCCCGTGCGGGAGCGGCCTGAATGAGCTACCTGCAAGCGATCGTGATCGGCTTGCTCCAAGGCATCACCGAGCTCTTCCCGATCTCGAGCCTCGGCCACTCCGTGCTCGTGCCCGCGTTTCTCGGCTGGGACACCATCGTGGGTGCGCAATCCGCGCATGAGTCCTTCTACCTCGCGTTTCTCGTCGGGCTTCACGTCGCGACGGCGATCGCGCTGTTGATCTACTTCCGTGACACCTGGCGGCGGATCATCCTCGGCTTCGGAAGGACGGTCCGGTATCGCAAGATCGAGGGGCCGGACGAACGGCTGGCCTGGCTCTTGATCATTGCGACGATCCCCGCGGGCCTCGTCGGGCTGTTGTTCGAGCACTCTCTCCGCACGGTGTTCGCCAAGCCCACGGCGGCCGGAGCATTCCTGATCCTGAACGGCGTGATCCTGTTCGCGGGCGAGCGGCTCCGCCGACGCAGCGAGGTCTCGATGCTGGCGGCCGGTCACGGGACGGGCGCCGAGCCGGAGCGCCCGCTCGAGACGCTCAAGCCGAGCGAAGCCGGGTTCGTCGGCGTCGCCCAGGTGCTCTCTCTGTTCGCGGGCATCAGCCGATCCGGAGTCACCATGGTCGCGGGCCTGCTCGCCGGACTCGACCACGAAGACGCGGCCCGGTTCTCCTTTCTCCTGGCCACGCCGATCATCTTCGCTGCGGGCATCTACAAGATTCCCGATCTGGTGGGGCCGAATGGCGACGGCGTGCGCGGCCAAGTCGTCGTCGGAAGCATCTGCGCCGGGCTCGCGGCCTACGCGGCGGTTCGTTTCTTGATGCGATGGTTCGAGACCCGCACCCTGACCCCCTTCGCGATCTACAGCGTGGTTGTGGGGACCATCGCGGTGATTCGCTTCGCGTGAGTGCGTGGTCGGGCTCAGCTGGCCGAGAACCGGCCGGTGAGGCCGCCGCGGATGCGGAGCGCAAAGCTGGGATCCTCGAGCGTGGCTCCGTCGACGGTGATCGCTCCCCGGCGGGCCAGCGCCGGAAGCACCGCGCTGATCTCGGCCATCGCAAGGTGCTGGCCGATGCAACCTCGCGGACCGAGGCCGAACGGGATCAGCTCGCGGCCCTGTTCCTTCGTGGCCTTCCCATGCCGGGACGGGTCGAAGCGCAACGGGTCGGCCCATCGACGGGGGTCCCGGTTGATGCCTCGCACATATACGGTCGCCAGCTGGCCGCGTCGAACGCGGGTCGTGATCCCGGCAGCACTGAGGCTGACCCCGGCCTTCGTCGGTGTGCGGGGAATCCCCCAGACCGCCGGCGTGAGCCGGAGGCTCTCCGTGACGAACGCGGCAGTATGACGGTCGGGATCATCACGGAGCTTGGCCCACTCGCCGGGATTGCGCGCGCCATGGACGAGCGCCCACGACAGCGCGGCCGCAGTGGTCTCGTTGCCGGCCAGGAAGAGACCGAGGACGTGGCCGCGGAGCTGGTTGGCGGTGAGGGCCTTGCCCTTCGGTCGGGCCCGCAAGAGCGCGCCGAGCACGTCATCGGCCGCCCGCTCGCTCGTCCGGGCACGCGCGATCACTTCGTCGGCGTATGCATTGAGCACCGCTTGATGGCGTCGCATCTCCCGGGCGCGCCGGCCGAACGCGACCGGGATGAAGCCGGTGAGCCGGCCCATCTGCGCGCCCACCCACCGGACAACTTCGCGCTGGTGATGCGCGATCTCTTCGGCGCGGTCCCGCTCGAGCTGCTCACCGAGCAACACCCACGCGGCGATGCTCAGCGAGACGCGACCCATCGCGAGCTCGAGGTCGAGCGTCGTGTCCTTCTGAATCGCCTGCACTTCGACATCGATGAGCTCGTCGACGGCGGCGAGCCGCTGATCGACGGCCTTTCGCCGGAAGGCCGGGGCGACCGAAGGCTGCAACTGGGCCCACGCCTTGTCGGGTTGCGTGAAGAGGTTCTCTCCCACGCCGACACGTATGGGCGCGGTCGTCGCCGGCGCCCGGGTCCAAGACGAGCTGTCCGAGACGAGCATGCCCCGGGCGACTTCGGGATCAGTGACGACGAACGTCCGAACCGGACCCATTCGCAACGCCACCAGTGGGCCGATGGCCGTGGCTTCGTCGAGCCAGTGAAACCGATCGGCGTCGAAGAGCTTCAGTGCCTTGGTGACGGACCGGTGGATCTTCAGCTCCGGTACCGTGGCCACGGATCACAGTCTCACCGACTCCGGCGACTGGCACCAGGCCACAGGGAACCCCATGAGATGGCCAAGATCAGGGAAAGTGCGTGGTGATGCGAGAGGGACGTGGGCCAACCTGGACCATGCGGATCGGACGACTGTCGACTGCCCTGGTCGTGCTGGCGGTCCTGGCCGCTGCGTGCAGCAGCTCTCAATCGAACGCATCGAGGCATCGCGCCTCAACCACGACGACCTCGGCCACGACGACCTCGAAAGCTCTTCCGGCCACGGCGCCGTGTGGCGCGACCACACAGCCGCCGGCCCACTACCGCTCCGTCGTGGTGTTCAGCTTCGAGAACCGTCGCTGGTCCGACGTCGGCCTCGGTTTCGGCCCGACGATGCCGTACCTGCACGCCCTCGGCGCGCAGTGCAGCTGGTTCCCGAGCTGGACCGAGACCGACCCGGCGCAGACCAGCCTGACCCAGTACGTCGGGCAGGTCACCGGTGCGCGCCAGCCCGGGACGGTGAACGACTGCGACCCGTCAGCGACGTGCAGCACCCAGGCCGACAGCATCTTCCGACAGGTGCGAACGTCGGGTCGCGACGCGATCAACTTCGTCGAGCACGCGACCCAGCCCTGTAGTGCGGCAGGAAACGCGGTACGGCACGTTCCCGCGCTCTACCTGTGGGGGGCCGACGATCGGCAGCACTGCGCTGCGCAGGTCCGCCCGCTGACCGATCTCGATCTCAAGGCGCTTCCGGCGTTCGCGTTCATCACGCCGACGACCTGTCACGACGGGCACGACTGCTCGGACGCGACGGTCGACTCGTGGGCCCGAGCCCACGTGCAACCGGTGCTCGACAGCGCGGCGTATCGAGCCGGCAAGGTCGCCGTGTTCATCTGGTACGACGAGGACACGCCGGTGCCGAACCTCTGGATCACTCCGACCGCGGTTGCCGGACCCCACACGGACCCCGGTGCCGGAGCCGCCGCGACCTTGCGGGCCTGGCAGTCGATGCTCGATCTCCCGTGCCTCGCGAACGCATGCACCGCTCCGGACCTCCGGCCGTCGACCCGCTCATGAGTTGATGATCGAGTGCTTCGCGGCTGGTGCGCGAGGTCGACACCCGAACCGTGGACTGGGAGACTGAGCCCCACGGCGGTGTTTCCCACATGGGGCTGCAACGACGCCGGTTTCAGATTCGGCGCTTATCAGCCTTCACGTGACCCGACGAGGCGACCGAGCCGGCGAGGAGCAGCCTTCGCGCGCGGCGCC
>JADGON010000091.1 GCA_017882945.1 Acidimicrobiia bacterium
CTCGCCGACGGGCGCGTCCTCGTCACCGGGGGCCGCGACGGCTCGGAGTGCCTCGCCTCGGCCGAGATCTACGACCCCAAGACCGGCACGTTCAGCCCGACCGGCCCGATGACCACCGCTCGCGTGTGGCACACGGCCACGCTGCTCGCCGACGGCCGCGTCCTCATCGCGGGGGGCGCCCCCGCCTTCTGGACGGTGGTCTACGCCAGCGCCGAGCTGTACGACCCCACCACCGGCAGCTTCGGTCCGACCGTCCCAATGACGACCCGTCGCGAGTTTCACACGGCCACGCTGCTCGCTGACGGCCGTGTCCTCATCGCCGGGGACAGCAGCGATGGCTCCGCCGACATCTTCGTTCCCTAGACCCGGGACCTTCGGCCCGACGGAACCTGGTCGGCAGGTGTCTTCCCGCCGGCCAGCGTCTCGCAACCGACTGCGGCCCTCGGCACCGCACCGGGCGCTCCGCTCTCCTCGGACGATGGGACGCGCACCGGGCGTCCGCAAGCCGTTGGCCTCTCGCCAAGTGCCCGACTCGGGCCTACGCTGCCCCCCAGCGAGAGGCCCTGACGCGAGCCCACGATCCTGATCCGCGGGTCTCAGGACGGGCACGACGCGGCCGGATCATCGAGCGTCCCAGGAGCGTGCGGGATGACTGGAATCCATGAGACGCCGCCGGCACCGGTGGTCACGCCTGTCGAGAATCGCGGACGCGGGCCGTCGGCGCGGGTCGCGCTCGGCCTGTTCGCGGCGGCCTTCGTGGCGCTCGTCGGGATCTCGCTCGTCGGACAGGTGGGCGGCCGGCCCGGCCAGCAGGCGGCCGGCGGCGCGCCGACCGCATCGCCGGTCGCCGCCGCGTCGCAGGCACCATCGGCGACACCGTTGGTCAGCAGCTCTCCCCCGCAACCCGCAACGGCACCGTCGGCGAGCCCGACCGCACGTCCGTCCGGCGACTCCGAGCCGCTCAACGAGGAGATGCCGTCGATCGTAGAGGTCATCCCTGCGGCTGAACTGGTGGACCCGACTGGCGACGTGACCTACCGGCACACGTCGGGACCGGCGCCGCAGCCGTCGGGTACGCCGAACATCGACGTGTCGCGGATCGTCGGCTGGATTGCTGGCGAGACCCTCTATGCCGAGGTAACGCTGAAGGGTCAGATGCCCAAGGCGCCTGACCGCATTCCGTCACTCCGGCTGTCGGTTCGAGTGGTGGGAGACCACCCGCTTGCCGGCGAGGCGCCCATCGTGTGTCGGCCGCTCTGCGAGCAGTGGGGCAGTTTCTTTCCGTTGAGGGGGGGTTTCAACTACCGTGTGAAGCAGCTCCCGTCGCAGTGGGTGGCGACGTTCGCCTTCGACCTCGCGAACCTCGGTACCACCGGCACGACCGAGTATCGGATCAGCGTCACGGCTGGCGCCTCCACCGCCGACTACAACAGCGACTGGTACGACGAAGCCGGCCCGCTGGTCGTCAAACGATCGTCCTGAGCTTCGGGCTGGGGAGCCGTCTTGCCCAGTCGCCAGATGCCTGGCCAGCGCCGACCCGTGCCGCCTCCCCGACGGGAGGATCACCCGGACCATCGTCGTGCGGCGCGACGGGGAGTGGGACGCTCGTCTGCTGGGTGCCGTAGCCTGGCCCCGGCTCCGCACCGGGCGCTCCGCTCTCTTCGGAGGATGGGACACGCACCGGGCGTCCGGGGGCGTGTCGCATAGAACACTTCTCCTCGGTGAGATAACCCTACGCGGGGGGCTTGGACACGCGGCCCAAACTCAGGCCGCCGGGACCGCGCCGAGCCACCGGCGAGACAGGCCCGCCGATCGCGTCCCAGAGGGTGGTGGCGATGCTCGACCACGGGTACGTACGGCGGTTGTTGGTCGCCATCGCCGTCGTCGGTTTGATGGGCGCATGCGGAGCGAGCGCGACGCTTTCACCACCCTCGGCGACCCCGGCCGCCACGACTGTTCGTCCTACGGCGGTCGCCACCCCGGCCGTGACCGCTACGCCCACCTCCACCCCTAGCGCAACTCTGTCGCCGACGCCGGGACCCAGCTCGACCCTCGAGATGACGACAGGTCGTGCCTACCACACTGCCACGTTGCTCTCTGACGGCCGAGTCCTGATTGCTGGGGGGCAGAGCGACTCCGCATCGAAGGCGTTTGACCTCTACGACCCCAAGACCGCGAGCTTCGCCACCGGCTTCATGACGGTGGAGCGCCTCTTCCACACCGCCACGTTGCTCTCGACCGGGCAGGTCCTCATCGCGGGGGGCAACAACGACGCGGGGAATCTCGCCTCCGCCGAGCGATTCGACCCGGCGACTGGCAAGTCACACGCCACCGGATCGATGCCCGAAGCTCGAGCCATCGGGACAGCCACGTCGCTGCCCGGCGGTCGGGTCCTGATCGCCGGGGGTGAGAACGACTCGGGGCACTTGGCTTCGGCTGACCTGTATGACCCGAAGACCGGTACGTTCGCCGCGACGGGCTCGATGGCGACCGCGCGGGTCGGGGCGAGCGCCGCGCTGCTCCCGGACGGCCGTGTGCTCATCGTTGGCGGCCTTGCATCCGAGTCGTCGCCGCCTCTCGCCTCCGCCGAGACCTACGAGCCGAAGTCCGGCACCTTCAAGGCGACTGGCCCGATGACGGTGGGTCGGTCCTTTCCCGCCGCCTCGTTGCTCGCGGACGGTCGTGTCGTGATCACTGGAGGGGGGAGCAGCGGCAACCAGACATCCGCGTCAGCCGAGCTGTATAACCCCAAGACCGGCAGGTTCTCTGCAACCGGCTTGATGACTGCCGCCCGCGCCGATCAGACTGCGACTCTGCTCCACGACGGCCGGGTCCTTATCGTCGGAGGCATCGGCGGCTCGCTCAGCCTCGCCTCCGCCGAGCTGTACGACCCGAAGACGGGAACGTTCACCGCGACCGGCTCGATGGCGACTCCTCGCTCCGGCCACACTGCCACGCAGCTCGCCGACGGCCGGGTCCTCATCGCCGGAGGTGCGGCAGGGTGGTTCACCGCGCCCTACTCCGGCTCGGTCGAGATCTATGACCCGGCGACCGGCAGGTTCAACTCGACGGGCCAATAGAGCACCGGGCCAGCGCCTGCGTCAGGCGTTCATCGTTGGAGCCGAGGAAGACTCGCGGCGGAGGTTGGGGCGCGGGCTAACGGCCAAGGAACTGGAGCGGGTCCTGCGGCACTACCCGGGCGACGTAGCATTACTCAGGAGGCCAGCGTGAGCAAGGTCGACGTCACGGCTGCGGTCGTGGGCGATGGCTGGGACTGCGCTGTCACCGTCCGCGACGGCAGCGAGACGCACCACCTCGTCCGCGTGTCTCGAGCCGACCTCGCCCGTCTCGCTCCGGGGGCGTCTGATCCCGTGGACCTTGTGGAGGCGAGCTTCGCCTTCCTGCTGGAACGCGAGCCGAAGGAGTCGATCCTGCGAGAGTTCGACATCACCGTGATCGGGAGGTACTTCCCCGACTATGAGCGGGAGATCGGAGACTGCTTGGCGCGCTAGGGGCCGGAGCCATACCATCAGCCTGCTGGCCGTGCCTGATCGTGATACGGAGACGCGCCGGATGATCAGCAACGACGACTCACCTCTGCCCGACACGGAGGTGCACTACCTCCACTCGGAACACGTGGGTGACGA
>JADGON010000405.1 GCA_017882945.1 Acidimicrobiia bacterium
TCGCGGCGGCGACGGCGCAGCACAAGACGTCGACCCCGACGACCACCACGACCCTTCCCGAGACCACGACGACGTTGCCGACGACCACGACGACCACGCGACCGCTCGAGACGACCACGACGGCGCCCACCACGACGACCACGACCGCGCCGCCGACCACCACCACGACATCGACGACGACGACCACCACCACGTCGACCACGACCACGACCCGTCCCCACCCGTAGCAGCTGCGGGTCGCCCTCGACCGGCGATCGCGATCAGTGCGATCGGTCGAGGGAGATCTTCGGGACTACGAGAGGGCGACGAGGTCCAGGAGATCGTCGGACCAGTAGTCGAGGTCGCCTTCGGGCATCATCAGGACCCGTTGCGGCTCGAGGGACGCGACGAACTCCGCGTCGTGGCTCACGAGCACGATCGCGCCGGGCCAGCCTCGCAGCGCGCGGCCGATCGCGTCACGCGACGGCGGGTCGAGGTTGTTGGTCGGTTCGTCGAGGAGCAGGAGGTTGTGCTTCCCGGCCACGAGCTGCGCGAGCGCGAGCTTGGTCTTCTCGCCTCCGGAGAGCGTGCCGGCATCCTGGAACGCGATGTCACCCGAGAGACCGAACGTGCCGAGCAGGGTCCGCAGCTGCTGGATCGGCAGGCCCGCGGCGCCGGACAGGAGACCGAGCACCTCCGAGCCCGACGTGATGCCCTCGTGCTCCTGGGCGTAGTAGCCCGCGGAGACGTTGTGGCCGAGGTCCACCGTGCCCGCGTCCGCGGTGGTGTGGCCCGCGAGGATGCGCATCAGGCTCGTCTTGCCGGCGCCATTGAGACCCATGACCAGCAGCCGCTCGCCGCGACCGACGGTGAACTCGACGTCGGTGAAGACCGGCGGTCCACCGTAACCCTTGGTCAATCCGTCCACCGTCAGCACGACGTTGCCCGGACGCGGCGGATCCGGGAAGCGCACCTCGATGTGCTTCTCGCGCTTCGGTCCGGTGACGCGTCCGGTCTGCAGCTTGCTGACGCGCGTGTCGAGCGCCTTGGCGGTCTTGGCCCGCTTCGAGCTCTGCCCGCGCATGGTGTCGGCGAGATGCCGGAGCCGGTCGATCTCCGCTCCCTGTCGCGTCGCGAGCCGGGCGAGCCGTTCCTCGTCAGCCGCGCGCGCGGTGATGTACTGGGAGTACGTGCCGCGGTACTCGACCAGGTCACCGTTGTTGAGGTGCAGGACCCGGGTGATCGACGTGTCGAGCAGCTCCAGGTCGTGGCTCACCACGAGCAGGGCGCCGCGATACTGACGCAGGAAACCGACGAGCCACTCCTTCGCGTCATTGTCGAGGTGGTTGGTCGGTTCGTCCAGGAGGAGGAGCTCGCTTCCCGCGAAGAGGATCCGAGCGAGCTCGACGCGGCGCCGCTCCCCGCCGGAGAGTGCATCGATCGGAAGATCGAGGCGACCGTCGGTGAGCCCGAGCCCTGCCGCGATGCGACGTACGTCCGATTCGGCGGCGTACCCGCCCGCGTCGCGGAACTCCTCCTCGGCGCGCGCGAACTTGGCGACGTCCTTGTCCGAAGGTGACTCCTCGATCCGGAGCCGCAGCTTCTCGACCCGCTGTGCCGCGGCGTCGAGGCCGCGGCCGGAGAGGACGTGGGAGAGGCCCGTGTTGTCGACGCCCGAGCCCCGGGTCTGGGGGTTCTGGGGCAGGTATCCGAGGGCATCGGAGCGCAGCACCACCCCGCCCGCCGAGCCCCCTTCGCCCGCGATGACCTTGAGCATCGTGGTCTTGCCGGTGCCGTTCCGGCCGACGAGGCCGACCTTGTCGCCCGCGCGCAGCTTGAACGAGGCACCCTCGAGGGTGACCCGGCTCCCGATCTCGATGCGGAGGTCGCGGACGTGCAACATGGGCCCATCGTCTCACGGCGGACCCGGTGTCCCCGGCTGGTTTGCAGGCTTCCCCTCCAGGGCTATCATGAGTTACCCAGTAGTAACTTGCGTTTCCCGTCCGGCAGGATTTGTCCGAAGGAGACCGGAATGAGCGATTTCTCGCTGGATCTCAACGAGGACCAGCTGCAGATGCAGAAGTGGGTCCACGACTTCGCGGAGAACGTGATCCGCCCGGTAGCCGCGGAGTACGACGAGAAGGAAGAGACCCCCTGGCCGGTGATCCAGGAGGCGGCCAACATCGGCCTCTACTCCCAAGAGGCGATGACGAGCTTCTTCTCCGACCCGACCGGGCTCACGTTCCCGTTGATCAGCGAAGAGCTGACGTGGGGTTGCGCCGGCATCGGGCTCGCGATCTTCGGCACCACCCTCGGCGTATCCGGCATCCTGGGCAGCGGTACGCCGGACCAGATCGCCGAGTGGATCCCGCAGTGCTTCGGCACGCCCGACGACATCCACCTCGCCGCGTTCGCGGTCACCGAGGCCGACGCCGGCTCGGACGTGAGCAGCCTGCGCACCCGGGCCGTGTACGACGAGGCCAAGGACGAGTGGGTGATCAACGGCACCAAGACCTGGATCACCAACGGCGGCATCGACAAGGTCCCGACCGTGCACGTCGTGGTGGCCTCCGTCGAGCCCGAGCTCAAGGCGCGCGGCCACGCGAGCTTCGTGATCCCGCCCGGCACGCCCGGGTTGAAGATGGGACAGAAGTTCCAGAAGATGGGCATCCGCGCCAGCCACACGGCCGAGGTCATCCTCGACGATGTGCGCATTCCGGGTTCATGCCTCCTCGGCGGCAAGGAGAAGCTCGACGAGCGCTTCGCCCGGGCGCGTGAGGGCAAGAGCAACCGCGTGCAGGCGGCGATGAGCACGTTCGAGGCGAGCCGGCCGTTGGTCGGCGCGCAGGCTCTCGGCATCGCCCGAGCCGCGTACGAGTACTCGCTCGACTACGCCAAGGAGCGCAAGGCCTTCGGTCGGCCGATCATCGAGAACCAGGCGATCGCGTTCAAGCTCGCCGACATGAAGATGGAGATCGACGCGTCACGCCTCCTCGTATGGCGGGCGTGCTGGATGGCGCGCAACGGCAAGCAGTTCGTGTCCGGCGAAGGCTCCATGAGCAAGCTGAAGGCGGGCGAGGTCGCGGTCTGGGCGACCGAACAGGCCATCCAGATCCTCGGTGGCTACGGCTACGTGCGCGACTACCCGGTCGAGAAGTGGCACCGGGACTCGAAGATCTACACGATCTTCGAAGGCACCTCCGAGATCCAGCGCCTGGTGATCGCCAGAGCCATCTCGGGCGTCCACATCAAGTAGCGCGGCCGAGTTCTCCATCGACACCCCAGCCCTGCTGAGTGCGTTGGCCTAGCGTGCGCCGCATGCTGTCTGGTGCTCGCATCCTGGTGACCGGCCCGACGGGTCAGGTTGCACTCCCCGTCACCCGCGCGCTCGCCGCGGACAACGAGGTCTTCGGCATCGCGCGGTTCCGCGATCCGGCTGCACGTGAGGTGCTGGAGAAGGCAGGCGTCACCTGCATCGAGGCGAACCTCGCGCAAGGTGATTTCAGCGCCGTGCCGACCGACGTCGACTACGTGCTCAACCTCGCGGTGGTCAAGAGCAACCGCTGGGACATCGATCTGGCGGCGAACGCCGAAGCGACCGGCCTGCTCATGGCCCACTGCCGCAACGCGAAGGCGTGGCTCCAGTGCTCCTCGACGGGGGTATACCAGCCGGCCGGCCAGCATCCGCTGAAGGAGACCGACGCGCTCGGCGACAACCACCGCGTGATCATGGAGACGTACTCCATCGCCAAGATCGCGGCGGAGACCGTGGCGCGGCTCGGTGCGCGGCAGTGGGAGCTTCCGGTCACGATCGCCCGACTGAACGTTCCGTACGGGGACAACGGTGGCTGGCCCGCGTTCCATCTCGCCATGATCGAAGCCGGCCAGCCCGTGCCGCTGCATCCGGAGCGTCCCAACACGTTCAACCCGATCCACGAGGACGACATCATCCGCATGATCCCGCGCCTGTTGGAGATCGCGACCGTGCCCGCGACAACCGTCAACTGGGGCGGCAGCGAGACCGCGAGCATCGAAGCGTGGAGTGCGCTGCTCGGTGAGCTCGTCGGTCGTGAGGTGTCCTTCGTCGAGACCGAGCAGACGATCGGCAGCGTCGTGATCGATCCCACCAGGATGCATGAGCTCGTCGGGCCGACCGAGGTCGACTGGCGCGACGGCATGCGCCGCATGGTCGAAGCCCAGAGATAGCGCCGACGGTTCAGCGGTGGGCTCGGTAGCGGCCCATCTCGCGAAACGCCTTGACCGCGTTCAGTCGTTCGTGGGTGGGGTCGAGCCCCGCGTAGATCGAGTCGACGTTCACGATCGTGCGCTCCCAGTCACCCCAGTCCGCGTACTCGCCGAGCTCGATGTCCCACGCGGCGTCGAGCGCCGACATCCCCACGTCGTGGCGCGCGATGGTCTCGCGCTCGATCCATTCGAGGTAGCGCTCGAACCGGGCTACGCCTTCGACGTCGGCGAGCGGACCGTGGCCGGGAACGACGACGCTCGGCTCGAGCTCGCGGATGCGCCGGCATGCGGCGATCCAGTTCCCGATCGGTCCTGCCCACATGATCGGCGTCGACCCGTGGAAGAGGATGTCGCCCGTGAACACGATGTCGTCGAGCCAGGCGATGACGTCACCTTGCGTGTGGGCGGGACCGACCTCTTCGAGCGTGACGGAGCGGCCGCCGACGTCGACGGTCATCGAGCCCGAGAACGTGTCGGTCGGCGGAACGGACTCGATGTCGTCGAAGCGGAACGGACCGAACGCATCAGAGACGAACGCATTGCCGTCCTCACCGATGTCGAGCTGTTTGAACGCGTGCAGCAACGGTGGAGGAACATCGTCCATCTCACCCGCGGCGGCATCCGAGGCCACGATCCGCGCGTCGCGCACGAGCTGGTTCCCGTAGCAGTGGTCGCCGTTGGCGTGGGTGTTGACCACCGTCTCGATCGGCGAACCGTGGGTGATGCCCTGCATCGCATCGAGCATCGCGCGTGTCAGCCGCAGATCGAACAGGGTGTCGACGAGCAACGACGTCCCCGTGCCGGCGATCAGGCCGGCGTTGCTGTAGCCCCACGAACCGTCAGGCTGGAGGTACGCCCACACGCCGTCCGCAACCTCGTACAAGCCGAGCTCGAACATGGGCGCAGAGTAACCGGAGCACGAGCAACGGGTCTCTAGGATCGCCGGCCATGGACGGCGAGCTCCGGGAGCGGCTCGAAGGTGCACTTGGCGCGGCGATTGCCGGCGTGGTGCCGGTGCGCGGGGGAGACGTGGCGATCGCGTACCAAGTGGACCTCGACGACGGTCGGCGGGTGTTCGCCAAGACGCACCCGGGCGCGCCGCGAGGATTCTTCACGACCGAGGCCACCGGGCTGAGCTGGCTCCGGGAAGTGGACGCGATCGCGGTACCGGAGGTGCTCGCGGTCTCGGACGATCCACCCAACCATCTGGCGCTGGAGTGGGTCGACGAGGGTCACGGCCGGTCCGGGACCGAGCGCGAGCTCGGAGCCGCGCTGGCGCGGCTCCACCGGGCGGGTGCACCGTGCTTCGGCCGCCAGGATCGGCGCACCACGGGAAGCCGCAGGCTCCCGAACGAGCCGTGCGCGACCTGGACCGAGTTCTACGCGACGAACCGTCTCCTCCCGCTCGCCCGGCTCGCCCGCGATGCGCGTGCGCTCCCCGAGACCGCCATCGACTCCCTCGAACGGCTCGCCGAGCACCTCGAGCGCTTCGACCCGGAAGGCGAACTGCCGTCGCGCCTGCACGGTGACCTGTGGGCGGGCAACCGGCTGATCGACGCGAAGGGCAGGAGCTGGCTCATCGACCCGGCTGCACACGGAGGCCACCGGGAGTTCGACCTCGCGATGATGCGCCTGTTCGGCGGGTTCGGGCCCGAGTGCTTCGTCGCCTACGCGGAGGTGCACCCGCTCACCCCCGGCTGGGAGGACCGCGTCGCGCTCCACCAGATCGCACCGCTCGTCGTGCATGCCATCAAGTTCGGCGGTCACTACGTCGACGCGGCCGCGAGTGCGATCGGCCGGTACGTCTAGCGCTGCGCACCGTCCGCCACCACCCAGGCTCAGGACGCTGACGGGTCCGACCGGCCCGAGGCGGCGATGCTCCAAGCGGCTACGCGCCCGGCTCGATGTTCTGGTTGTGGTGGAAGAGGTTGCCCGGGTCCCACTGCTTCTTCAGTGCCTGCAGGCGGCTGTACTTCT
This sequence comes from Acidimicrobiia bacterium, assembly GCA_017882945.1. Lineage (GTDB taxonomy): Bacteria > Actinomycetota > Acidimicrobiia > IMCC26256 > JAENVU01 > Chersky-806. The sequence goes on from JADGON010000405.1 coordinate 6,202, forward strand.
CGGGCCCGAACGCCGCTTCGACGCGGCCGCCACCCTCGTCGCCGATGTAGTTGAGATACACGCGCCCCGTCGTCCAGGGCTTCATCGCCGCGGCGATCGCGCGGGTGTACTCGATGTTGCGATCGGTGTCGGCGGGGTCGGGCCACATCGAGAGGTAGTGGAGGTTCCACGGTGCATTGCGCTGGCCGAACGCGGTCTCTGCGTCATCCACCCGGGCGACCGCGCCGCCACCGGGAACCACGATGATGCTCGTCAGCGGCGAGACCGGCTTCGTCGCGATGTCGACGAGCGTGTCGATCGCCTCGTCGGGCAGACCGGTGAGGAAGTCCGCGGACCAGTAGTTCTGCATTCCGTGCGGGTTCGCACCGTCGAGCAGCTGCTGGTGAGCGAGGTACGGCATCGGGCCCGTCATGTCGATCCCCGGCGGACCGAACTCGCGCAGCGGCCGGAACGCCTCCTCGGCGCCCTCCAGCGGGCCCGCGTAGAGGCAGACCACGCCGATCACCGGCTGACCGCGCACCGGCTCGGGCACGAAGTCCTCCGGCGGCGCGGTCACGAACGCGAGGCCGCCGCAGACCTCGTCGGGCGCACGCTCCATGAAGTCGCGGTAGAAACGCAGGAGCTCGTGGCCCCTCGACGCGGGGTACATGAGCATGCCGCCGAAGACGGTCGGCCCGATCTGGTGCAGGCCGATGTGAAACGCCGTCACGATCCCGAAGTTGCCACCGCCTCCCCGCAGTCCCCAGAAGAGATCGGTGTTCTCCGTGGCCGACGCGACGACCTGCTCGCCTGCCGCGGTGACAACCTCCGCCTTGATGAGGTTGTCGCACACGAATCCGTACTTGCGCTCGAGCCATCCGCTGCCGCTGCCGAGCGTGAGGCCCGCGATCCCCGTCGTCGACATCCGTCCACCCGTCACCGCGAGCCCGTGCTCCTGGGTCGCGGCGTCGAACTCGCCCCAGGTCACGCCACCCTCGGCCCGCACGGTCTTCGCCGCCGGGTCCACGTCGACGGCCTTGAGCGCCCGCAGGTCCACCACGATCCCGGCATCACAGACCGCAGAGCCCGTCACGCCGTGCCCGCCGCCGTAGACGGAGAGCTCCAGTCCGCGCGCCGCGGCGAGCCGGACCGCCGCGGCGACGTCGTCGGCGTCGGCACACCGGGCGATGAGTGCCGGGTACCGGTCGATCATGCCGTTGAACACCTGGCGGGCCTCGTCGTACCCGTCGGATTCGGGGTGGAGCAGGTCTCCCTTGAAGCCGGGGAGCTCCAAGCTCTCGTTCACGCGCGTGTCAGCCATCGTGCCCTCCCAGGGTCTCCCTTGCCGTCACGACATCTTCGAATGCCGCAGGCGTGCGGATCAACTCGGAGGGGGCATTTCCATCCAGCGGTCGATCCGCAACGAACTTCCCGCATGGAAGCACTGGACGCGCGACCCGACGCGACGCTCGTCGCGATCGTGGCCCAGCGCGATCCCGATGCGCTCGAAGAGCTCTACCGCCGCCATTCGGTCGCGGTGTTCGGGGTGGCGCGCCGGGTCACCGGGGTGCCGGAGCACGGCGAAGAGGTGCTCCAAGAGGTGTTCCTGCGCCTGTGGCGGAACCCCGAGCGCTTCGATCCGGCCCGCGGTGCGCTGCGATCCTTCCTCCTCATGGATGCGAACGCGCGGGCGATCGAGCTGGTGCGTCGCGACGCCGCGAGAAGGGGTCGGGAGGAGCGGACGATCACGTTGGCGGAGGCGCCGGGTGGTGACGAGATCGGCGGCGAGCTGTGGGATCTCGTCGTCGCGGATCACCTGCGCGAGGCGCTCGACGCCCTCACCCCGATGGAGCGGGAAGCGATCGAGCTCGCGTACTACAGCGGACATACCTACCGCGAGGTCGCCACCATCCTCGGTCAACCCGAGGGAACCGTGAAGAGTCGGATTCGCAGCGGCTTGCAGCGCATGCGGGACCGGCTCGTCGCGGCCGAGATCGGAGATGCGTCATGACCCCCGAGCTCACCCCCGACGAGCTGCGCGACCTGTTGGGCGCGTACGCGCTCGACGCCCTCGAGCCGGATGAGCGCGCCCAGGTCGACGCGCTCCTGCTCTCGGATCCTTCAGCCCGCACCGAGCTGCACGAGCTCCAGCACGCCGCGGCATGGCTCGGTCACGCCAGCCTCCGGCCGCCGGCGAGCGCGTGGAGCACGATTGCGGCCGAGGTGGATCGCGATCTCGCGACCGGGACACCGCCGGAACCCGGCACGCCGATGCCCGCACCGACGAAGCTCGAGCCGCGCCGAACGACGCGGTGGCTGGTGGCGGCGGCCGCGGTCCTGGTGCTCGCCATCGGTGCCGCCGGGGTCATCGCGGTCGTCGATCGCAGTTCCGGCCCCGATTCCGTGACGACGAAGTTCGAAGCGGCGCTGCGCGATCGCTCGGCCCGTCCAGTGACGCTGCACTCGAGCGACGGGCGTTACTCGGCCCGCGCCGTGGTGCTGCCCAACCGGACGGGGTACATCTCGAAGCACTCCATGCCCCGGGTGTCGAGCGGTCGCGACCTCCAGCTCTGGTCCATCACTCCCAGCGGGCCCGTCTCCATCGGCCTGATGCGCGGGACCGGTGACGTGGCGCAGTTCCGAGCACCCGCGGCGACGACCGCGCTGGCGGTGACGAACGAACCGCGTGGCGGCAGCCCGACCCCGACGGGCGCGCCGATCGTCAGCGGCGATCTCGGACGCGCCTAGCTACGCCTCGCTGCGCACGCCGACCGGGTCGGCCGGTTCCGGATCTCCACTGGAGGTGCGGAGCCGGCCGATCACCGCGCCCAGGCACGCCACGGCGGCGAGGACCGAGACGGTGACCACCGCGTTGTACGCGTGGCTGTAGAGCAGCGCTTCTGCAACCAGCGCGTCGATGGCCAGCGACAGGCCGACCGCGGTGAGCCCGATCGCGATCGGGTCGTCGTTGTTCTTCAGCATCCGCACGAACGGCAGCCCGGGGATGACGGCGAGGAACCAGAGCAGCGGGATCATCGAGAGCCCATCGGCCGTACCCGCGAGGGTGGCGAGTACCGCGGCGACGCTCGACACGACGACCAACGTCAACCACCGGGTCTCAGGGTTCATCGGACTCTCCGGGGGACCTTGCGGTGCACTCGGAAGACCGTGGCGTCGCGGTCGTGGTACACGACCTGGAACTTCGGTGATGCGAGGAGCGCGGCCTCGAGTCGGCCGAGCGAACCTCGCGGCAGCGGGCCGATCGCGTCGATCTGCTCCTTCTGGGAGCGGGTGATGATGAGGTACACCTGCTGGTACCGAGGGTCGCCCAGCCACTCGGCCATCTTGGCCACGGGATGCTGCAACACCCCTTCGACGGACTTCGTCGGTTCGGTCGCGAGGGTCACGTAGGTGAAGCGCTCGGCGTCGTAGAACTGGTTGGGATAGTCATGCGTGCCCTCGACGAGCAACGTTCCGGCCGGAGCCTCGTGGTAGACGATCTCGGCCGCGCGCACCTCGCCGGGTGGGAAGTACGACCACGCCTCCTTGCCGTAGTAGGCGAACAGGAACCCGACCAGGACGCACGCGCTCACCAGGATCGCGAACGCGGTCGTGAACCAACGCCGGCCGGCTTCCCGGCTCGGGTACATGAGCAGGGCGATGAAGTACGCCGCGAACGGCAGCGCGAACAGGAACACCCGGAAGAGCGCCTCGCCGTCGTAGTTGCCGCCGACCAGGATGACGATCGGGCAGCCGAGCAGGACGGCGCCGGCTGCGTCCCAGTTCCCGTGACGGAGGCGACGTACGACGCCGCACACCGCGAGGAGCGCGACGAGCGCCACCTGCATCCGGCCCACTTGCGAGACGATCCGCTGGCTCTCTTGGACCTGGCCGAGGGCGTGGATGTTGCTGCTGAGGTTGGCAGTGAACGATCCGAGACCCTTGAAGATCGACGAGGTGTTGCTGGAGTAGTAGACGCGCGCACCCGTGAACAGCCAGCCGACGGTCATCGCGCCCATGATGAGTGCGATGCTCCGCACCCGCAGCACCCCGAAGATCGCGAGGCCGAACAACGCGGCGGTGAGCACGATCGGCGTGAGCGGGTGACTGGTCGCCACGACCGCGAAGATCACGCAGAGCACCGCGACGGTGCCCCACGTCGAGGAGGTGACCGCGGCGGGCGCCGACTTGGCCGCCGTCGCGCGCAGTGGGGGGATGAGCTTGCGCACGAACCTCGGCGCGGCCGGGCGCTTCGAGAGCGACTTGAGCACGATGCCGATCGACACCAGGTACAGGAAGTACACGAACGCCTGGGGGGCGAAGTAGTTCTGCCCGACCCAGTTCGCGATGAGGAAGAGCCAGCACGCGGTCCACCGGACCCGCCGGTCGTCCGTGAGCGAGCCGAGCAGCACCCAGAGCGCAGCCAGGTTGAGCAGCTCGAAGACCGGCGGTGCCCACGCGGCGAACGAGAGCGCGCTGCGCAGGCCGACCGCCTCGGTGAGCGTGCTCGAGAGCCCGAAGAAGCCGGGCCAGTTCTGGTACACGGGAAGGAACGACAGATGGGGATTCAGCGCGTGGTTCCGCATGAAGTAGTCGACGACGCCGACGTGCTTCCAGGCCCACGCGTAGCGCAGCGTCCCGTAGAGGATCACCGGCGAGGCATGGACGACGCCGATGAAGAGGACCAGGTAGGGAGCCAGCACCTTGCTCGGGGCCTCGCGGCGGACGCCGAGGAGGAAGCCGACGCTGAGCACCGCGAGTGCCAGGTAGAAGGTGACGGGGAGTGCGGACAGCAGCCCGTAGTCACCGATCTTCGCGACGTCCGTGGTCTGCAGCGACCACAGCCACAGCAGTGCCGCCACGACGAGCAGGAGCCCGTGGAACTGCGGGCGCGACGCCCACGGGGTCCGCTCCGGGGTCGTGTCGAACGGGTCGGTGGGGAGCGCCTCCGGCGAGTCGAGCAGCGGCAGGGCGTTCCGCCGGGCCGCGAACACCTGGTAGAGGCGCCGCTGCGTTGCCTCGACGTCGGGTGGGCTCGGTGCGCTCACGGGGTACCCCACACCTTGATGTAGTCGACCTTCAGTGCCGACGGGAACGGCGTGCTCCCGTTCGGCGACTTGGTGAACACACCCCCGACGGCGAGGTTCGCGAGGAGGTACATGGGCTCGTGGGGGATTGCCGCGTCCCGCGTCACCCGAAAGCGCGCGACCCCGTCGACGTACCAAGTCAGTGAGCTCGGCTTCCATTCGAGCCCGATCGTGTGCCATCCGGATGTGAAGTCCGGGACGCCCAGCTTGACGCCGTCCTGCTTGCTCTTCCCGTTCTCGAGCCAGTGCGTGGTCATGTCCACCACGCGTGGCTTCTCACCGACGGTCTCGAAGATGTCGATCTCAGGGAGGGACTTGCGCGTGGTCGGCAGCATCCAGAGCGCGGGCCAGAGGCCTTGTCCCTTCGGCACCCACACCCGGGACTCGACGTATCCGTACTGAAACGAGAAGAGCGTGCGGTCCGGGGAGAGTCCGGAGATGAGACCGGAGACGTAGTCGAACTGCTTGCCGTCGAGACCGGTGACGGTCTTGGGCTGGGCCACGAGCGAAAGCGTGCCGTCGGCGACCTTGACCTGCTCCGGGACGTACCACTCGAGCTCGTTGTTGCCGGCGTTGGTGCAGCCGTCCGAGGACCACCAGTAGCAGGGGGACCAGCGGCTGGTATCCAGACTGGTGCCGTTGAAGTTCTCGTCGAGGAGGAGCCGACCCTTCGCTGGCGCTTCGGCGACCGCGCGATTGCGCTCCGGCGCGACGAAGATGCCGATCGCGACCACCAGGGCCACGAGCAGGACGAGCAGCACCACGGCGCGCCGCTTCCGCCGAGCTCGGCGAATCGCGGTTCGGCGCGGCTTGTCGCGCCGAGCGCTTCTCGGGACCATGGGTTCAGCTTCCGTGCTGGTCATCGTCATGGGCCGTGCGTGGGCCGTTTCGGCTGCACACCTCCCTCGGCAATCCTTCCGCCCATTGGAGTGCGTCCGTACCCCGCTCGCAAACTACGCGCTCGGGCCGCGCTGCGGCGCGCGACCCTGAACGCCTTGGTGGACGTCCGTTCGCCCCGCCAGGCCGGCGGTCGGCCGCGCCCCGCGAGCAGATCGGTGAGGGTCCCGATGGTCGTGTCTCCGGGGACGATCACCCGTGCGATCGCGAGCGGGTCGTCGCCCGGTCCGCTCAAGGCGTCCTTTACCGCGCACGCCGAGGTGAAGCCGGCTCGCTCGACGAGCGCGCGGATGCGGGGCCCGTGGAACCCGAAGGGGTAGGCGAAGCTCGGGACCTCGCGACCGAGCCGGTCCTCGAGCACCCCGCGGCTGCGGCGGATCTCCTCCCATGCGGTGTCCCGGTTGATGATGTCGAGCTGCGGGTGGCTGTGGGTGTGCGCCCCGATCTCCACGCCCGCCTCGACGAGCGCGTCGATGTCCGACCAGCCGAGCATCGGCCGGTCACCCTCACCCACCGAGTCGAGCCACGAGCTCGTGGAGCCGACACAGCCGGTCACCACGTACATCGTCGACTTGATCCCGTGCTCGGCCATGACCGGCAACGCGTGCTCGGTGAAGTCGGCGAAGCCGTCGTCGAACGTGATGACGACGGTCTTCTCCGGTGCCTCGGTCATCGGCTCGGCGAGCATCGCCGCGTACTCCGTCACCGTGAGCGTGGTGTACCCCTCGCCCGCGAGGTACGCCATGTGCTCGGAGAACACCTCCGGTGCCGTGATCCATCCGTGTTGCTCAGGACGCGCGCCGCGCTCGACGGAGTGATAGAGCAGCACCGGGAGAATGGAGTGTCGGGTCATCGCGCCACGCTCGCTTCACGAAGGTCGACGTCCGGGACAACCGCCGAAACCGGCTCCTCGAGCACGATGACCTCGGGGACGATCACCTCGGTGATCGGCTCCGGTCGTGCATCGAGGCGCGCATCCCAGCGGCTCAACAGGTAGAGGGCGGGTCCGGCCAGCATCCCCAGGCGCTCGCGCCGGACGAGGCCGGGCGGCGTGCTCACGGGCAGCCGCTCGTTCTTCGCCGAGCTCGGGCTGAGCGCATGGTGCGCCGCGCGCGGGGCGCGGGCCAGCATGTCGAAGACGCGGTTCGGCTCGTCGAGGATCGTCTTGGTCAGGTAGGCGGTGAGCCCGGCGCCGTAGCCAAATGTCTGACGCTGCAACGCCTCGAACGTCCGGTGGTGCTGGTGGTAGACGATCGCGGCAGGCTCGTAGGCGATCGCGTGGCCCGCCGCGATGACATCGAAGAACGCAGCGAGGTCGTCGCCTCCCTTGGCTTCGGTGCCCGCGCCGAGCCCGGGCTCGAATCCCCGCATCGACCGGAGCACGTCGGCCCGGAAGGCCATGTTCGCCCCGGACCCGAACGTGCCCGCGGTGTAGGGGAACAGTGGGTCCGCCGAGGGTCGCTCGAGGTCGAACAGGCGCGGCTCGAAACCCTTGTTGAACCCGGCGTAGTGCTCGAGCCAATCCTGGGCCGCGGTCTCGAGCTCGAGCGGGAAGATCATGCCGGTCACACAGCCGACGTTGGGGTGCCGGGCAAAGCCGTCGACGAGCTGGCCGAGCCAGGCAGGATCGACCACGACGTCGTCGTCGGTGAAGGCGACGAGGGGCATCGTGACGTGGTGCATCGCGCAGTTGTGGGCGCGGGCCAAGCCGGGGCGCTCCTCGCGTGCGTACCGGATCCGCGGATCGGCCGCGGCCAAGCTGTGGACGAGCTCCGCGGTGTCGCGTCCGGCGGACGCGTTGTCGACCACGATGATCTCGGACGCGTGGTGGTCCATGCGATCGAGTGACGCGAGACAGCGCCGCAGGCTCTCAGCCCGATCGCGGGTCGCGATGACGACCGAGGTGGCCGGGCGTTCGCGGACCACCGCGACATCGGGGGGCGTCGCGGACGGGGTGGGGACCTCGATGCCGAGCGCGCGCTCGATCTCGTGGGCGTGCTCGTCGCCCGACAGGCCGTCAGGCTTCAGTCCGAGCTCCAGGACGCCGATCGGCGCGCCGGCGTTGCGGACCAGGACCAACGCGCGTCGGTACGTCGTGCCGGTGACCGGATCGACGGCGGGAAGCGCGGCGACCCCGTTCGCGATGTCGACCTGGGTCACGAGTGCGGGGACGTAGGCCGCCTCGACCAGATCGGTCGACTTCGAGCGGGAGCGCCGCGGCGTGCCCGAGCGCGACGGGAGCCAGCGCCCGGAGCCGGGAACCCGGGCCGCGGCGTAGCCGCCCGCGGTCGTGGCGACGCCCGTGATCAGTGTGGCGGCGCGGGCGACGCCCGACGGGTTCAGCGTGCGTGTCGCGCCGGCCAGCTCGCGCAGGAACGCTCGCGGGATGGCCCGCGTCGTGTACGCCCGCTCACTGGCGAGCCCGTCACGCGCACCGACCAGGCGCGAGATCTGGGTCTTGGAGATGCCCTCGGCGAAGCAGCGTGCGCGGAAGTACTTGGCCGTCGTCCGGGCGGCCGGCACCCGGTGCGACACCGCAGCTTCGGGCTCGTACCAGATCGTGCCGTTCGGGAAGTGGTGGGTGGCCCGGATGAAGAACTCGGTCTCCTCGCACCCGGCGGGGAGGCTCGCGGTGCGGCCGAGCGAGTGGCGAAAGCCGCCGATCTCGGTGACGACGTCGCGGCGCACCGACATGTTGGCGCCGATGAGGTTGCGAACCGGACCGGGCTGGTCCCGGTGGCCGGCGTAGGTGCACCCCACCACCCAGTCGAACTCCTCGGGGAGCCACGCGGGTCGAGCCGCGTCGAAGCGGGGGATGACCCGGCCGCCCACGCCGAGGATGTTCGGGTCGGCGTAGGGGGCCAACAGATGATGCGTCCAACCCGGCAACGCGGTCGCGTCGTCGTCGAGGAACGCGACGACGGCGCCGGCCGACGCGGCGATGCCGGTGTTGCGCGCCCCGGAGAGGCCCTGGGCCTCGGAGTTCGCGACGACCCGGACACCGGGGAACGCATCGCGCGCCCGAGCGAGCAAGCCGTCGTTGTAGTCGATGACCACGACGATCTCGTGGGCCACCGGCTCTTGGGACTGCACCGACGCGACGGCAGCCTGGAGATCCGACCACCGCGCTTCCGTGTAGGCACAGATCACCACCGAGAGCGCGGCGGGCGGCTCGTTCACTGCGAGACGCTCCGGATCAGCGCACCACCCTCGGAGAGACCGGCGCGGTGCACGGAACGGCCGTTGGTGTGCCAGGGCGGGTGCTGCGCGGGGCGAGCAAGCCGGTGCTCGGGGCGCACCGGACGGTCGGTGCCGATCACGTGCTCGAGCGCCCACTCGGTGCCGATCGCGCGCAGGACCCGGAAGCCGTCGCGCACGGTCCGCAAGTTCGTGGTCCCGGAGATGCGGATGGACTCGAAGCTCGGCACCTCGGCGATGCGCAGGCGGGCGCGCACGGCGCGGATGTGCATCACCGTTTCTACTTCAAAGCCTCGAAACGGACCATCCAGCACGGGCAGGACATCGCGCCAGAAAGCGGTGTAGCCGTAGCAGAGGTCCGAGAAGCGGGCGCCGAAGCCGAGCCGCACGAGGCGGGTCAGGGCCCAGTTGCCCATGCGGCGGTGGCGCTCCATGTCGTCGGTGCCCCCGCCAAGGGTGAACCGTGAGCCCATGACGACATCGGCTCCCGCGAGCAGGAGCCCCACGAATGCGGGGATCTCTTGGGGGTCGGTGGAGCCGTCGGCGTCGAGCATGACGATGATGTCGCCGGTCGCGGCGGCGAACCCTGCTCGCAGCGCCGCACCCTTGCCCGGCGTGCCCACCATGACCACCTTGGTGCGCGGCGCGAGCGACTTCGCGACCGCGACGGTGTCGTCGGTCGACAGGCCGTCGACGACGATGAGCTCATGGATCCACGAAGGGATTCGTGGGAGTACGTGTGGAAGGTTGCCGGCCTCGTTCAGCGTCGGGATCACCACGCTGATGGCCGGAATATCGGGAAGGAGCTCCCCGCTCTCGGTGGTCGGCGCGTCGACTGTGTCGAACGCCATCGGCGCTGCTACTACGTCTGTCATTTCCCCCATCCCTGGGTACGGCAAAGGTCCTGCCGTGTGCCGTTACGTCCCGTCCATGGGCGCGAACATCCGAGCTGTTCCCGCTGGATGTCAGACGATGCGGTGCCCCTGCTCCAAGCAGATCGATCTGCACTCTCGCCCGGGATGGAGCATACGCGCGCGTTCATCCGTTGTCACGGTTCGCGCCGACAATCTCTCTCAATCTCCGCGCTTGACTCGCGCGCGACTCGAAACGCGCGCGTGCAGTGGCGGCACGCGCCCGATCTCTTTATGCTCGTGCGTGTTGTCACGGAGGGTGACGTCGTTATCCGCCGGCGGAGATCGTCGGTGCTTCCAGGAGGACAGATGGCGGTCGCCCGCAGCTCGTCGCACGATCAACGCAGCGCATGACCGCGTCCGCTTCGGTCAAGCGCCGCGTCGCGCGGCTTCGCGTGCACCTCGATGTACCCTTCGTCCGTAATGCGTACTCACTCGTCGGTTCGACGCTCGCGACGTCGGGCTTCGGGGTCGTGTTCTGGCTCGTCGCCGCGCGCACGTACTCCACCGAGGACTTCGGACGCGACGCCGCACTCATCTCGGCGATGCTCTTCCTCTCGAGCATCTCGCAGCTGAACCTCACCAACGGGTTCAACCGCTTCGTGCCGGTTGCCGGGACCCGCACCCGTCGGTTCGTGCTCACCGGATACCTCGCCGCAACCTCGACCGCGTGTGTCGCGGCCACCGCGTTCGTGCTCGGGATCAACGTGTGGGCACCGAGGCTCTCGCTGCTCCACGAGCACTGGCCGTACGCGGTGTGGTTCGTCCTCGGCACCGTGGTCTGGACCGTCTTCGCGCTCCAGGACGCAGTGTTGACGGGCCTGGGTGAAGCGCGATGGGTGCTGGTCGAGAACGTCATCTACGGGATCGCGAAGATCGGGCTGCTCGTGACGGTGGTCGCCGCGCTGCCCGATCTCGGCGTGTACGCCGCGTGGACGCTCCCGCTCATCGTGCTGGTCGTCGCCGTGAACGGGCTGATCTTCAAGCGCATGGTCCCCGAGCGGACCTACCCGCCGCTCGAGGCGATCGATGCACGGACGGTGCGGCACTACGTCGGCTTCGACATGGTTGCGACGCTGACCCTCTCCGCCACCGTCGGGCTCATGCCCGTGATCATGCTGTCGATCCTCGGCCCATCGGCCAGCGGATACCTCTATCTCTCCTGGACGATCGCCTACACCCTGTACCTCGTCAGCATCGGGGTCGGGATGTCGTTCGTGACCGAGACCGCGAAGGCACCCGAACGGATCGTCGAGTTCGCGCGCAAGATGATCAAGCACTCGCTGCGCATCGTCGCGCCGCTGGCCATCCTGATCGCGCTCAGCGCGCCGCTGGTGTTGCGCATCTACGGACCCGCGTACGCGCATCACGCGACGCGTCTGCTGCAGCTGCTCGCGCTCTCCGCGATCCCGAACGCGGTGACCGCGACGTACCTCAGCATCACGCGCGTGCAGCGGCGCATGAAGGCCGTCATCACGACGACCGGCGCACTCGCGGCCGGCGTCTTCGTGATCTCGGTCGGCCTCGCGCCGCTCATGGGCATCGCGGCAGTTGGCGTCGGGTGGTTCGTCGCCCAGACGGTGGTGGCCGCGGTCTTGCTACTGGGCGAGCTGCGCACCGTGTGGTTGCCGTACGTGCACGCGGATCGGCTGCAGCTGATCGCACGGCTTCGCGGTTCGCGGGCCGGACGCTCAGCGGACTCGGCTCCGCAGGGGACCGCCGCGGTGGTGGCCGCGGGCCTCGCGCCGGGGGACTGGGAGATCCGCGAGGAAGCGGAGGACGCGGACCAGATGCGCATCCTCGTGCTGCGCAACCGGCATCGAAACGAGGATGCGCTGCTCAAGGTGGCGGCGGGCACGCGAGCGGTCTCTGCGCTGTGCCGGGACGTCGAAGGGCTGCGGAGGGTCTGGGACGTTGCTCCGCCGGAGCTGCGACCGCTGCTGGCGCAGCCGTTGGGTGCCGGCGCCGGGCCGCCCGCGTGGACGCTCGACACGAAGGCTGCAGGTGTGGACGCGCGCACCCTGGTGGCGGACGAGAGACTTCGCGACGCGGTGACGCAGGGCGCGGCGCGCCACATCGTCGGCCTCCACCGGGCGACGGCGGTCTCGGTCTGCATCGGCGAAGAGCTCCCGGAGCTGCTCGATCTCCCGCTCGCGGTCACCGACTCGCTCCCGACCTCGCGGTTGCGCGTCCGGGCCGACGAGACGAGCCTCGCGCGGCTCCAGTCCGAGCTGCGCGGCGAGCTGGCCGGGATCACGGTCACGGCGGGCTTCGTCCACGGCAACCTCTGGCTGGGCAACGTGCGGTGTGCGCCCGATGACGGCCGGGTGACCGAGCTCGTGAACTGGCGACGCGCCCGAGTCGATCTCCCGGTCGTCGAGCTCATGCATCTCGTCTGCACGACGCGCGCGCTCCTCGAGCGGCGCGAGCTCGGGGCAGTCGTGCGCGAGGTCCTCTCGGCGGGCGCATTCCGCGACCGCGAAGCGGAGCTGATCCGCAGTGCCCCCGGAGCCGACGAGCTGTCGACCCGCACCGCAGTGCTGCTCATGTGGCTGCGCCACGTCCACAGCTACACGCGCAGCGCCGCCGGGGCCCGACCGAGCGATGTCTGGGTGTCGCACAACATCCATCAGGTGCTGGAGTCCGTATGAACGACGGGACGGCGCACCATGGTTTGCCGGAGCTGACACTGAGCCGTAGCCTGCCCCGGGCTCGATCGGGCCGGGGCCTCATGGAGGAGGACGTTGATGGGTGAGGTCGTCGTTGTCGGAGCGGGGCCGTACGGGCTCTCGATTGCTTCGCATCTGCGCGAGGCGGGCCTCGGGGTCCGGGTGTTCGGTGATCTCATGGCCACCTGGCGCCACCACATGCCGGTGGGCATGTACCTCAAGTCGACGCCCGATGCCTCGAGCCTCTCGGCGCCGAAGCGCGGGTCTTCGATCTTCGACTACTGCGCGGAGATCGGATCGCGTGCCCTCACCGACGAAGACGCGATCCCCATCGACCTCTTCATCTCGTACGGGCTCTGGTTTGCCGAGCGCCACGTCCCCGATGTCGAACACGAGACCGTGGCATCGCTCAACCGTACGGGCCACGACTTCGAGCTCCAGCTCGCGTCGGGGGAGGAGCTGCGCGCCGACTCGGTCGTCATCGCGTGCGGTGTCATCCCGTACGCGTACACGCCACCCGAGCTGCTCCCGCTGGCGCCGAGCGGTCCTTCACCGGACGCACCGCTGTCGCACACCGCGCAGCACGCGGATCTCTCCGTGTTCGCCGGCCGCCGCATCGCGGTCGTCGGCGGCGGCCAGTCCTCGTTGGAGAGCGCTGCGCTGTTGGCCGAGGCCGGCGCGGACGTGCATGTGCTCGTGCGCGGGTCACAGGTGCTCTGGGGCGGCGTTCCCGACCGCGGTCCCGAGACGTGGACGCGAAAGCTGCTCAAGCCGCCGTCGGCACTCGGCAGCGGGTGGTCGACGCGCACGATGAGCGGCGCGCCGGGGATGGTCAGGTACCTCCCGGCGCGGGCCCGGCTCGCGCTCGTGAGATCCGTGCTCGGGCCGTCCGGTGCGTGGTGGTTGCGCGACCGGGTCGAAGGCAAGGTCGACATCCGGTCCGGGACCACCGTTTCGGAGGCGCAGGCCCTACCCGGTGGCGGCGCGCGGCTCGCGCTGGCGTCGCGCAACGGCGGTGGTGATGTGCTCGAGGTCGATCACGTCCTCGCCGCGACCGGCTACCGCGTGGGCCTCGATGCGCTGGGCTTCTTGAGCTCGGACGTGCGCAGCTCGTTGCGGTACGTCGCCGGATCCCCGTTGCTCGATGCGTCGTTCGCATCGTCGATTCCCGGGCTGTACTTCTCGGGGCTCACCGCCGCGGCGACGTTCGGACCGCTGTTGCGGTTCGTGCACGGCGCGGACTTCGCGGCGAGGCGCATCGGCGCCGCGGTGCCCGAGCGCCGTCGCGTCGCGGTCTGAGCGCCGTCGGCCAACCGGCGACCGAGCTGGCGGACGCGGCCGGCGAGCGGGACCGTTGACCGTGCTGCCGCGACGATGAACGGGAGCATGTCGTCGCGCGCGAACCACGCGGGCTCGACCGGTCCGGGAGCATGGGGAACCGGCGCGGCACCCGCTCCGAGCCGCCGGTACGCAAGGCGCGCCGGCGCGTCGAGGTACTCGACGAAGAAGCCTCGGCCCGCGACGGGAGCTCCGGGCGGGATCGGGCGGCCGGTGAGATCGAGGTGCATCGCGCGCACGACGTCGATGCCCGCCGTCGTCTCGAACAGGCGGAACTGCGCACCCACTCGCGGGTTGAAGTCGAGCAGCTTGTAACGCCGATCACGGCGGTCGAATCGCCAGTCCAGGTCGACGATGCCCCGGAAGCCCAGCCGGCGGCACAGCTCCTCGGACTGCTGGGCGAGCGCGTCATTGGTGACGACCCTCGCGTAGCTCGTGACGCCGGCGCGTGGTGGCCACGAGCGGTACTTCACGCCGGTGAACGCGACCGGGCACTCCGACTGGCGGTCGCAGTACGCATGGAAGATCCAGTCTTCGGCGACCGCGCGGGGGATGTACTCCTGGAGCATGACCGCAGGCGGGTCGGGCCAGGTCGCGGCCTGGGCCAGCAGGCTCTCCGGGGTCCGGATCACCGTGCTGTTGTTCACGACGGGGTCGCGGAGGCGGCTGAAGGGATCGACGTTCTTCGCCACCACCGGGAACGTCGCACGCTCGGCGAAGGCCGCGACCTCGGCGAGCGACGACGGAAAGATCGCTTGGGGGGTGGGGATCCCGAGCTCGACGCACATCTCGTGGAGGCCGCGCTTGCTCGCGAGCTGGCGCGGGAGCCCGGACGGCACCGCCGGCATGATGAACCAGGGGGCCAGCTCCTCGGCGTGCTCGGCGAGGAACACCGCGGCCTCGTCGTCGGTCGGGAGGGCGATCACCGGGCGACCGAGCTGCTTGCCGATCCCCGAGAAGATCTCGAGGAGCCGGGCCTCGTCTTCGAGCCCGCTCGTGGGGGCGACGAAACGACCGCGGAGATGGCGGGAGACGGCGGCCGGCGTCGCGCGGTCCTCCGTGACGGCGTAGACGGGAACCCCGGCTCGCCCGAGGGTCCGGATCGCACCGACACCGCCGTGATGCAGCGGGTAGCGGCCGACCTTCACGATGAGCAGCGGCATGCTCCGGTCGAAGGCGACCCCATCCTGGCCTGCCACGCGATCTCCATCCTTGGTGGTCGCCCTGCCCCCGACCGGTCTCCGCTCCGGCGCCAACAGGTAACCCGATCTCGGGCGAGTGCATTGTTGCAGACATGACCGAACAGTGCCGAAGCCGTCGAACCGGACGCAGCCGAGGGCCTAGGGTCGCGCGCCATGGCCGCCCACGAGCACCCGGTCATCGACGTGTCCCCGCTGGTCACGGGGTCCGATGCCGCCACGGTGGGCCGGTCGATCGACGCGGCGTGCCGGGACGACGGCTTCTTCTCGATCGTCGGCCACGGCGTGGATCTCGCGCTCCTGGCACGCCTCGAGGAGCTCGGCCGGGAGTTCTTCGCCCTCGATGCTCGGGAGAAGGAGGAGATCGCGATGGTGCGGGGCGGGCGGGCCTGGCGCGGCTGGTTCCCTGTCGGCGGGGAGCTCACGAGTGGCACGCCGGATCGAAAGGAAGGCTTGTACTTCGGTGCGGAGCTGGCACCCGACGATCCCCGGGTCGTCGCCGGCCTCCCGCTGCACGGGCCGAACCTCTTTCCGGAACGCCCGCCCGAGCTCCGTTCGACCGTCCTCGCGGTCCTGGACGCGTTCACCACGCTCGGGCACCAGCTGATGCGCGGCTTCGCGCTCGCACTCGGGCTCGACGAAGGATGGTTCGACCGGGAGCTGACCGCCGATCCCGTGATCCTCTTCCGGATGTTCCATTACCCGGCGAGCGACGAACCCGTGTGGGGCGTGGGGGAGCACACCGACTACGGCCTGCTGACGATCCTCTTCCAGGACAACGGCGGCGGTCTCGAGCTCCGAACGCGCGACGGCTGGGTGCAGATCCCGCCGCGACCCGGCGCGCTCGTGTGCAACCTCGGCGACATGCTGGAGCGCATGACCGGCGGCGTGTACCGGTCGACGCCACACCGCGTGCGGAGCCCACGCGGGCGCGACCGCGTCGCGTGCCCCTTCTTCTTCGACCCCGGCTGGGACACCGAGGTCCGCGCGCTCCCGGGCTTCACCGCCGCCGACGACGCTGCCCCGGACCGCTGGGACGGTGCGAGCGTGCACGACTTCGAGGGTACCTACGGCGACTACTTGCTGGGCAAGGTCTCCAAGGTCTTCCCTGCGTTGCGCCAACAAGCCCTGGAGGACCCGGGGCATTAGCAACGCGGTGGACCAGGCGGGTGAGATCACGCTGGCCACAGACGCAGGCGCCGACCTTTCGGTGCAAGTTGGGGCCGCTATAGCGACCCCACGCCCCACCGGAACGAGGCTCCGAGTGGCGATGCACTGTCATCGACGCACAGTGGACCGGCCCGAGGAGCCTCGCTCGCCTGCTGCTCGACGGCGTCGAGATCGACCTGCGCTCGCGCGGAAAGCAACGCCGGGCGAGGTGACCTACGTGTCGAGGGTGGCGGCGGCGACGAGCTCTTCGAGGTAGCGGTCGTCCCACCAGGAGATCTGGAGCTGCTTTGCGCGCCGGAAGTAGAGCTGGATGTCGTACTCGTTCGTGAAGCCGACGCCGCCGAAGACCTGTTGGGCCATCGCGGTCACGTCGCGGAACGTCTTGCACGCGAACAGCTTGGCCATTGGCGCGAGCTTGTCGACCGGCCGACCGTTGTCGCGCGACCACGCGGCCTCGTGCACGAGGATCGCGCCGCCCTCGACGGTCGTCGACGCGTCGGCGAGGTAGTGCGCGATCGCCTGGAACGCTCCGAGCGGCTTGTCGAACTGCTCGCGGTCCTTCGCGTACTGGAGGGTGATGTCGAACGCGTACCGGGTGCCACCCATCGCGTACGCGGCGAGCAGGATGATCCCGTCGTGCATCGTGTCGTTCCAGGTCGACCAGCCGGTCGCCGCGGTACCGATGCGGCTGCTCGAGGGCACGCGGACGCCCGCCAGCTCGACCTGGTACTGGGTGTCCGACGCGATCGTGAGCTGTTGGGTGAGCGTCACTCCGGCGGCCGTCGGGTCGACCAGGAAGAGGTCGACGTCGGCGTCGCCGGTGTCTGTGCGCGCGAGCACGACGAGCTGCGTCGCGGAGCTGGCGAACGGGACGTGCCACTTCACGCCGTCGAGCACGAAGCTGTCGCCGTCCGCGCGCGCGGTGGTCTGCACGCCGCGTGGTCCGAAGCCGTGCTTGGGCTCCAGCCACGCGGTGGTCAGGATCGCGTCGCCGGCCACGATGCGGGGGAGCCACTCGCTGCGCTGCTCGGGCGAACCCGCGCGCAGGAGCACACCCGCGCTCATCACCGCGCTCACGAAGTGCGGCGACGGCGCGAGCGCGCGGCCGAGCTCCTCGTAGACGACCACACCGTCGAGCAGGCTCATCTCGGAGCCGCCGTACTCCGCCGGGATCATCAGGCCGATCAGGTCGAGCGCGCCGAGCTGCTTCCAGAGCTCGAGCGGGTAGCCCACCGGGTCGTCCTCCACCGAGCGCACGGTCTCGAGCGGTGAGTAGGAGCTGCACACGCCGCGCACCATCTCCCGTAGCATCTCTTGCTCTTCGGTGAACTCGAGGTCCATCAGGTCACTTCCTCATCGTCAGGGACGCCAGTCGTGGCCGCGGCGGGTCCAGGGGTTGTCGTCGTCATCAGTCGGGACGGCGACCCGCACCGAGCAGTCCGTCTTGAGCTCGTCACCGACCGAGAGCGTCACGAGCAGGCTCGCCCATCCGCACGCGGCGTCGTCGGTCTCGACCGATTCGACCTTGGCCCGCATCACCATCGTGTCGCCGGGGAACACCGAGCCCTTCATCCGGAACTTCATGCGCCCGAGCCGGCCCTTGGGCCCGGTCCAGTCGGTCACGTAGCGTTCGAACCAAGCGGCCTGGTTCGGCGTGTTGAGAAAGATGTCGCGGGTCCCGTTGCGGTTGACCGCGAAGTCGTGGTCATGGTGCATCGGGCGC
Organism: Acidimicrobiia bacterium; assembly: GCA_017882945.1. Classification (GTDB taxonomy): domain Bacteria; phylum Actinomycetota; class Acidimicrobiia; order IMCC26256; family JAENVU01; genus Chersky-806. The sequence continues at coordinate 24,373 of JADGON010000405.1, forward strand.
CAGTCGCGGCTCGCGAGCGCACCGAGCACCACGGTGGTCGCGGTCACGGGATAGGAGAGCTCGGGGAGCTCGTCGCCCTCGTGGACGTCGGTGAGCGTCAGGCTCTTGGCTGTCGCGCTCATTGCGCCACGTCCCTGCGGTACCCGAACCCGGTGTAGGACTCCACGCCGACGAGCTCCTCGTGTTGGTTCAGGTACTCGACGTCGATGACCCAGAAGCGCCCGGTGCCGAGCTTGGTGGTCTTCGGATCGCTGATCGACCGCAGGATCTGGCGCGTGTGCAGGATGTCGCCGGGGCGGACGGGCTCGTGGAACACGATCGTGTTGTCGGTCATCACCGCTTCGGGGAGCCCGAACGTCTCCTTCAAGTCGAAGTGCACCTGGAGGGGGAGTGCGACCTCGGTCCGGCCCGGCGCCCAGTTGTGCGGTCGGAACCACACCGAGAGCATCGTGGGTGGCGCGATCGGCCCACCGGTCACCGCGTCGGCCACTTCGTCGTCCCAGAACAGCGGGTTCCCGTTCTCGACCGACGCGCAGCTGGTCCAGATGTAGCCGCGCTCCACCGGGAACTCGCCCGTCTCCTCGTACTGCACCTCGCCGATCGAGTCGAGGACGTGCTGCGGGATGTCTTCTACTTGGGTGCTCATGCAACCACTCCTTCTTCGAGGAGCGCGGCGATCTCGGTCTCGTCGAAGCCGGCGCCGCGCAGCAGCTCGCCGGTGTCCGTGACGGTCGCGGGGCGTACTTCGACCCGACCTTGATGACGGTTCATCCCTGCGAGGACGCGACCCAGCTGGCGGAACTCGCCGTGCCGCGCGTCGTGCGCGTCCGAGAACGTGTCGCGGGCCGCGAAGTGCGGATCCTCGGTCACCTCGGGCACCGACGCGACCGCCGACACGCAGGTGTTCGCCGGCCCCAGCTCCGCCACCCAGTCGTCGCGATCGCGGGTGGCGAGTGCCCGCCGCAGATCCATGCGGATCTCATCCTGGACGGCGTCGTCGTGCTGGTGCTCGATCCACTGTTCACATCCGAGCGCCCGGCACAGGTTCGCGAAGAACTGTGGCTCGATGGCTCCGACCGCGAGCCACCTGCCGTCGCGGCAGGGATAGACGTCGTAGCAGGCGAAGCGACCGGTGAGGAGGTCGTGACGCGGGGCAGGGACCGCACCCGTGGCCAGGTGCTCGTCGAGGTGGAGCGACATCAGCGAGAGCACGCCGTCCGCGACCGAGACGTCGAGGTACGTCCCCGCACCGGTGGATGCTCGGTGCACGAGGGCCGCGAGGATCGCGATCGCCGCGTGCATGCCGCCACCCGCACCGTCACCGATCGTCGCGCCCGGCAGTGCCGGGCCGCCGTGCTCGTCGCGACCGGAGCAGTCGAGATACCCGCCGACCGCGAGGTAATTCAGGTCGTGGCCCGCCCACTGGGAGTACGGGCCGTCCTGGCCGTAGCCGGTGGTCGAGCAGTACACCACCGCGGGGTTCACTGCCTGAACCGCCGCGTACCCGATGCCGAGCCGATCCACGACGCCGGGGCGGAAGCTCTCGATGACGACGTCCGCGCGGGCTGCGAGCCGGAGGAACGCGTCCCGCCCGGCTTCGGCCTTGAGGTCGAACTGGGCGCGCTGCATGTCGCGGTGTCCGGCGTAGGCGTAGAAGGGAGGCGTGATCTGGACGCCGCCCTGCTTGGGGGTCGGGCCGACCTTGACCACGTTCGCGCCGTAGTCCGCGAGCCAGCGCGAAGTGCGCGCCGCCGGTCCGACGCTCGCGAGATCGAGCACCGTGACGCCAACGAGCAGGTTTGCGTCGGGCACGTCAGAAGTTCTTGGGGAGACCGAGACCGCGGCGGGCGATCACGTTCTTCTGGATCTCCGACGCGCCACCGCCGATCGTGTCGATCACCGTGTACCGGTAGGTGGACTCGGCGCGTCCGGCCATCGGGGCCGTCTCGGTCTTGACCCGCAGCTGCGTGCCCGGCGCCGCGAGGTCCATCGACGCGTCCGCCAGCCGGCGGGAGTACTCGGTCGCGAAGAGCTTGTACTGCGACGACTCGACGGTGGGCGGTGGCGCGCCCTCGACCTTCTCGGCCTTCACCGACGCAGCCACGACCCGCAGACCGAGGCAGCGGGCGACCTCTGCCTGGGTCGCGAGCTGCGCGATCCGCTGCCGGGTCACGGGGTCCTCGCGCAGCGGCTCACCGTCTCGCGTCTCGGTGCGGACGTACTCGCTCAGCAGCTCGAGGCGCTGGTTGATCGGCGAGAACGTGAACATCGTGAACCGCTCGAGGTCGAGCGCCTGCGAGATGTACTGGAAGCCCTTCCCGACCTCGCCAACCACGTAGTCGTCGGGTACGAAGACGTCTTCGATGAACACCTCGTTGGTGCGCTCGTCCCCCATCGTCCAGATGGGCCGGATGGTCACGCCCGGCTGGTCCAGCGGGATGAGCATCAACGTGATGCCTCGGTGCTTGTCGTTCGGGTCGGTGCGGGTCCCGAGCCAGTACCACTCCGCGAAGTGCGCGGAGGTGGTCCAGGTCTTCTGGCCGTTGAGCAGCCAGCCGGTGACTCCGTCCTGCTCGGACCGCTCGGCCTTGAGCCGCATCGACGCGGCGTCGGAGCCGGCATTGGGCTCGCTGTAGCCGACCGCGAACTCGACCTCGTTGCGCAGGATCATCGGCAGGAACTTCTCCTTGAGGAAGTCGTTGCCGTGCGCGATGAGGGTCTTGCCGATGATGCCCACGCCCTTGCCGATCTGCGGGCCGCCCCGGCCCGCGAGCGCCTCGTTGAGCAGGTACTCGTAGACCCCCTCGCCCTCCGAGCCGCCGTACTCCTTGGGCCAGGTCATCCCGAGGAAGCCCTGCTCGCCCATCTTGGCCATGAACGCGCGCCGCTTCGGCGTGTCGACGATCTGCGCCATGTTCTCGCGGGTCAGGTCGAAGACCTCCGGGTCGTCGTTCTCGTCGAGGAACACCTCGACCTGCTCGGCGAACGCCTGCTGCTCGGGGGCGAAGTCGAAGTCCATGCGTATCCCTGCTGTCTGCTTGCCCGATCTGACGAGTCGTCAGATTCGCAGGCGCATGCTACGTGGGGCCGCTGGAGGGCGTCGATTGGTCGCGGTTGAGATGATTGCCCTCCAGGGATCGTGGGATGGCGCTTAGATGACGTTCTGCTCGCGCAGCTGGGCCAGCGTCGCGTCGTCGAGGCCGAGCTCGGCCCGGAGCACCGCGTCGGTGTGCTCGCCGACCCAGGGCACCCGGGTTTCCGGACCTTCGGCCACGCGGGAGAGCTTCACCGGGTTCCCCGGGACGAGGATGTCGGTGTCGACGCCGTCGGTGCGGGGCACCTCGACGAGCATGTTGCGCGCCGCGACGTGGGGATCGGCGATGACGTCCGACGCGGAGTTGCTCGGCCCCGCCGCGATCCCGACCTTGGTGAGCTCGGACGCGGCTTCGAGCTTGGTGCGCGTCGAGGCCCAGGCGTCGACCGCCGGACGGATCACCGACTCGAGGTTCGGCGCCCAACCCGCGCGGGTCTCGAAGCGCGGGTCGTCGTTCCACTCGGGATGCCCGATGAGCTCGGCCAGCGCCGCGAACTGGTGCTCGCGCGAGATCTGCACGACGACGTATCCGTCCGACGCCTTGAAGCCCTCGCTGATCACCTCGAGCCCCTTGCCCGGCTCGCGCCGGACACCCATGGACCAGAAGTTGGTGACGACGTCGGTCATCGCGACCATCGCGTCGAGCATCGCGATGTCGACGTACTGGCCGAGACCTGTGCGCTCGCGGTGGCGGAGCGCCGCAAGGACGCCGATCACGGCGAACAGCGCCGAGCTGATGTCGCCCAGCGCGCCGACCGGGATGGTCACCGGCGGCTGGTCGGGTCCGGTCTTGTACTCGTAGATCCCGGACATCGCCTCGACGATCGACGCGTACGCGGGCCAGTCGCGGTACGGCGTCTCCGCCGCGTTGCCGAAGCCCGAGATCGAGACGTAGATCACCTGCGGGTGGGCGGCGGCGATGGCCTCGTAGCCGAGACCCATGCGGTCCATGGTGCCCGCCTTGAAGTTCTCCGCGACGACGTCGAAGTGCCCGGCCAACGCGAGGAAGAGGTCGCGACCCTCGGGCGACTTGAGGTCGATGCCCAGGCTGCGCTTGTTCAGGTTGTTGCGCAGGTACGTGGCGCCGACCTTCCGACCTTCGGGGTCCAGCATTGCGGGCGTCGAGGCCCGGCCCGACTCGCCGTGGACGGGATGCTCGACCTTGACCACCTCGGCACCAAGGCGCGCCAGCATCTGGGTCGCGTACGGGAGCGCCTGCATCTGCTCGGCGGCGAGGATCCGGACCCCGTCGAGCGGCTTGCCGAACGTCGCCGCGTCCGCGTTGGTGATGTCTCCAAGGCGCATCTCGGCACTCTACGAGGCGGCCGGTCCGACCCCCGGAGCGTGCGAAAGCGCTGCATAGACTCCCGCTGTGAGCGAAACGGGGAATCGAGGGATCGTCAGCGCAGCCGGCTACGTCCCGTACCGGCGGCTCGACCGGTCGGTGATCGCGAAGACGTTCGGCAGCGGGGGAGGCAAGGGCTCCCGAGCCGTCGCGTCCTACGACGAGGACACGACCACGATGGGGGTCGAGGCCGGTCGGCTCGCCATGCGTTCGGCTCCGGAAGGCGCGCCGGTCGACGGGCTCTGGTTCGCGACGGCGGACCCGGCATACCTCGACAAGACCAACGCCACCGCGATCCATGCCGCGTTGCGCCTCGATGCGGACTGCTCCGCGCTGGACCTCGGCGGCGCGGCGCGTTCCGGGGTCGGGACCCTGCGTATCGCGCTCGAGGGTGCCGGCACCACGCTCGTCGTGGCCTCGGATCTCCGCACCGGCCTGCCGACGAGCCCCGAGGAGTCCGCGGGTGGTGACGGCGCGGCCGCGCTGCTCGTGGGAGACGCCGCGACGGGTCCCATCATCGCCGAGTACCTCGGGAGCGGGTCGGCGACGGAGGAATTCCTCGACCGCTGGCGCACACCCGGTGACCGGCGGTCCAAGGTCTGGGAAGAGCGGTTCGGCGAGACGAAGTACATCCCCCTCGGCGAGCAGGCCTGGAACGCGGCACTCAAAGCTGCGGCGCTGACACCCGGGCAGATCGACCGGGTCGTGATCACCGGCCTGCACGGCCGGGCCGTTCGTGCGCTGACGAAGCGACTGGGTGCGCGTGACGGCGCCGTCGTGGACGACCTTGCCGCGAGCGTCGGCAACACCGGCACCGCGCACGCGGGCCTCTTGTTGACCAGCGCGCTCGAGCA
>JADGON010000092.1 GCA_017882945.1 Acidimicrobiia bacterium
CAGGGGTCACCAAGCACCGGATCACCGTCGTGATGCTCACGCCGGTCGTCGACCCGGGAGCGACGGCCGCGACCCGTGGAGCTGCGCCGGGCGATCCGGTAGCTGAAGCGCGCACCTTCGGGCAGCTGGTGAACAAGTGCGGTGGGATCCTCGGGCGCAAGCTGGACCTCAAGGTGGTGGAGCAGACTTCGAATCCAGAAGCCGACTGCGCGCGGGCCGTCGATCAGCTCCACGCGTTCGTCGTGGTGTCCTGGACCAACTTCGGCGGAGCATCGTGTGTCGCGGATGCCCACAAGACGGTCATGATCGCGAGCGGGACGCGAGCGCCGAATGACGCGCTCCTCACCACGCAGGGCCGGCTCGCCGTCGCCTCGACGAGCGAGGGCGTCCTCTCGGCGCGTGTGCTCGACCTGATCCAGAGCGGAAAGCTCGACAAGAAGCGGGTCGCCGTGCTCGCGGCCCCTGGCGGTGAGAGCGAGGCCCGGTCGGTACGTCGACTTCTGGCGACCGCTGACCCGAGCAAGAAGATCGCGATCGTCGGCTCGACGACGCCGCCCGTGGATGTGTCGGCCGATGTCGTCATCACCACCGCGTTCGACCCCTCCTCTGCACAGCTCCCCAGCACGAGCTCACATCCGCTCTCGGTCTACTCACTCGGTCAGGCATCCGATGAAGCGCTCGACGCCGTGCGGATCGGCGCGGGCGTCAACGCGGCGAAGGCCGTGAACGACGCCGGGGTGTACAGCTGGATCAGCCCCGACCTCGCGGACTACCGCGACGGAAAGCACCCGACCAGGTTCGCCACGATGTGCAACGACACGTACAACGCTGCGCTTACTGCCTCGAGCACGACCTCGCGATCGCTCGGTGGGTCCACGACGACCACGACGACCCTGCCTCCTGCGCTTCCGCACGGACCGTACCTGCAGATTGCCGAGATCTGCCTGGCCTGGCGCATCGCGGCCCGCGCTCTCTACAACGCCGGCCCGAACCCCACCCAACGGTCGCTGGTTCGCGCGCTCTACCGGCTCCCCTACATCGAGAACGTCAACGACGCACCCAAGGCCCGCGGCAACCAGGTCATCAACGAGCCGGTGGCGCGCGGTGGTCACGGGTTGTTCCTCGCCAAGGCCGAGTATCCGTGCACCCACCCCGAAGCCCCGAAGAACCCGGCGGACACGCGGATGTGCTGGGTGCCGGTCAGCGGGTGGGAAGACGGCCACGCCGTCAATGCTCCGCTGTAAGCACTTCTGAACATCGCTGACGCCAGTGGCGCCTGGTCTAGCGTTCGCCGGTGCACGTTTCGATGACGGTCCCGACCGAGGACCTGGGCGACGTCCGGACGGTGTACCCGCGGCTCGAGGAGCTCGGCTACGACCGGGCGTTCTCGTTCGAAGCCAAGCACGATCCGTTCATCCCGCTGGCGGTCGCGGGCGAGCACACCTCCACCATCGAGCTCGGCACGGCGATCGCGATCGCGTTCGCCCGCACGCCGATGACCCTCGCGAACACGGCGTGGGACCTCCAGACCATGACGGGTGGCCGCTTCGTGCTCGGGCTCGGCTCGCAGATCCGTCCCCACGTCGAGGAACGCTTCTCCATGCCCTGGTCGCGACCCGTGGCCCGCATGCGCGAGCTCGTCTCCGGGATCCGGGCGATCTGGCAGAGCTGGCAGGACGGGACGCCGCTGCACTTCGTAGGTGACTTCTACACGCACACGCGGATGATCCCGGCGTTCGATCCGGGACCGAACCCGTTCGGTCCGCCTCGCATCCTGACCGCGGGTTTCGGACCGCAGATGACGGCGGTCGCCGGCGAGGTGGCGGACGGCTTCCTGGTCCATCCCGTGAGCTCCCGGCGTTCACTGCTCGAGCTGACCCTCCCCGCCATCGCCGACGGCGCGGGGCGCGCCGGGCGCGTGGTGGACGACATCGAAGTGGTGTGCGTGACCATCGTGGTGACCGGCCGGGACGAGACCGAGCTCGAACGCAGCCGCGAGGCGGTCCGCGCCCAGCTGGCCTTCTACGGCACCACCCCCGCCTACCTGCCGGTCTTCGAGCTCCACGGCTACGGCGAGCTGCACCCCGAGCTCAAGCGCATGGCCCGAGAGGACCGTTGGCAGGAGATGGCAGGCCTCATCGACGACGACCTCATCGAGACCATCGCCGTGGTCGGTGAGCCGCACGAGATCGCGCCGAAGATCGCCGACCGGCTCGACGGGATCTCCGGGTCGGTCAGCCTCGTGAACAACCGGGCGCCGGACCCCGCGCACTTCGCCGAAGTCGTCGCCGACCTCCACGCCCTCGGAACGTGCTCCTCCGACCGGGAATGAGGGCCGGAGCGCACCGTCAGGGACGGCCTCGAGGGAGGTAGCCGAGCTCGCACGCGGCACGTTCGAGCTCGTCGCGGAACTTCGGATGCGCAATGCCGATGAGCGCACGGACGCGTTGCGCGATCGAACGACCACGGAGCTCCGCGACCCCGTGCTCGGTGACGACGTGGTCGACGGTGTTCTTCATCGTCGTCACGGGCGCGCCAGGGCAGAGCCGCGCCACGATCCGCGAGAGCGATTCGTCACTGGTCGTCGAGTGGAGCACGACGAATCCCATCCCGCCTTCGCTGTACATCGCGCCCCGTGCGAAGTCGGTCTGTCCGCCGCTGCCGGAGTAGTAGCGACCGGCGATCATCTCCGAGTTGCATTGCCCGAGAAGGTCCACTTCGACGGTCGCGTTGATCGAAACGAAGCAGTGCTCGCGGCCGATCACGCGTGGGTCGTTCACCCAGTCGACGGGGAGAAGCTCGACCGCGCTGTTGTCGTCGAGGAAATCGTAGAGGCGACGGGTGCCGAGCGCGAACGTCGCCACGAGCTTGCCGGGGCGGGTCACCTTGTTCGTCCCGGTGAGCGCGCCCGCTTCGAAGAGATCCATCACGCCGTCGGAGATCAGCTCCGTGTGCAGGCCGAGGCTCCGGTGGTCGCGCAACAGCTCGAGCGTCGCGTTCGGGATCGCACCGATCCCGGCCTGAATCGTCGCTCCGTCCGGCACACGGTCGGCAACGAACGCCGCGATGTGTCGATCCTTGGCGGACATCGGCGGTGACGGCACCTCGAGCAGCGGGTAGTCGGCCTCGGTCCACCCGACGACTTGGCTGAGATGCAGCGAGTTCTCCCCGAAGGTGCGCGGCATGTGCGGGTTGACCTCGATGAAGAACGGCGCCTTCCCGATGAACCGCGCCGTGTAGTCGGCGTTGGTGCCCAGCGACACGTAGCCATGGGGGTCTGGAGGCGACGCGGCCGCCAGCACGAGCGGGTCCCTCGTCTCGCGGCGCAGGAGCAGCGGCATCTCGCTGAAGTTGACGGGCACCAGGTCACAGCCACCCTCTGCGAACGCCGAGCGCGTGACGGACGACAGGAAGTACGACCGGTGACGGAGGTGGTCCCCATACGCGCCGTGCAGGTACGGGTGGTCTCGGAGGGTGTGCATCTGGTGCACCCGGACGCCCGTGAGCTGCGGTGCATGCTGGTCGAGAACGTCGATCAGTGTGCGGGGCTCGCCGTTGGCGAGCGGCACGATGATGTCCGCCTCCGGCGCGACATGCGCGAGAACAGACTCGGGTGATGAGGCGGAGGGGATGGCGACCACGGCCTGACAGTGTGCCAGTGCAGCGGTGCCTTCCTGCGCGGCCGGGTGCGGTGCGTGACAAATGCCGACGGGTTCCCTAGATTCCCTCGGAGTGCCGCGCACGGGGAGCGGCTTCGTGAACCGGGGGGATCACACCATGAGACAACGTCGTCTTGCTGCCGCGCTGGCGGCACTCCTGATGGGCGCCGGCACGCTCGCCGCCGTCACGGCAGGACCAGCCGCCGCGGACGGTCCCGGCGCCGGAACGCCGTGGGTCGTCAGCGTCGGCGACTCGGCGATCTCGGGTGAGGCCGGCCGCTGGGCCGGCAACACCAACGGGAGCTCGTCGTCGATCGATGCACTCGGATCGACCGCGTACAACGACAACGCGACGAACACCGCGGAGACCATTCCGGGATGTCACCGCTCGAAGTCGGCCGAGATCCGCATCGGCGGCGGTGTCAACAGCCAGAACCTGGCGTGCTCCGGCGCGAAGACCTTCACCGACGCGAGCGGGAGCAACTTCAAGCCCGGCCTCGACTTCTACAACGGGTCGGCCGGCCAGGGCCAGGCGTTGGTGCTCCAGAACTTCGCAGCGAGCCACAACGTGAAGATGGTGATGATCCTGATCGGTGCGAACAACTACCACTTCGCCGACCTGATCCAGAGCTGTGTCACCGACTTCCTCACGTCACCGACGTGGTGGAAGAACTACTGCAACGACGACTCGAGCGTGACCGCGAACTTCACGTCGTCGAACATCGCGGCCCAGACCGCGAACATCAAGGGCGCGATCTTGAACATCCGCCAAGCGATGTCGAACGCGGGCTACGGCGACTCGCAGTACACGCTGATGGTGCAGACGTACTGGTCGCCGCTCCCGCTCGGTTCGGGGATCCGGTACTCGGAGTCGGGTTTCACCCGTCAGAGCACGGGTGGCTGCGGCATCTGGAACAACGACGCGAACTGGGCGACCAACACGGCGCTGGCCACGTTCAACGGCTCCGTGCGCAACGCCGTGTCACAGACCGGCCTGTCGAACACGAAGATCCTCGACGCGCAGAATGCGCTGGTCGGGCACCGCCTGTGCGAGAACACGGCCGGGCTGCTGGAGGAGAAGGGCTTGTCGTCGTGGACCAACGCCGGCGCGTCCGACAAGACCGAGTGGGTCAACCAGATCCGCACGACATCGACCCTGTTCGGTCCGTACCAGCTCCAGGAGGACTTCCACGCGAACTACTGGGGTCAGCTCGCGATGCGGAACTGCGTCCGTCAGGCCTACAACGCGGGTTCCCCGCGTGCCGGAGCGTGCACGCCGGGAACGGGACTCGACGGGCTTGGCGAGCCGAACATGAACTTCGGCTGATCGATCCGGCCGGCCACTCCTGCGAGCGAGGCGCGGGACTCAGGTCCCGCGCCTCGCTCGCGACGCGGGCTGCAAAGAGGGAGCGGCAGGTATGAGACCTCTGCTTGGCGAGCGAGGTTGCCCGTCGCTCCCTCCATCTGGCGCGGTTGACTCCAGCCACCTGCTTCCTCGTCGGTTCCTCGCCCTGCCGCGTCGCGTCAGTGCAACACGGTCCTTGTCGATGAGCCCACGTTCAACGGCAGTGCGGGACCGAGCATGTACCGCAGGCAGGCTGGGAGCTCGTGCTTCCACAGGCGCCAATCGTGACCGCCGCGTGCGACGATGACCTTGTGTGGCTGTCCGGCCAGCCTGAGCTGCGCAGCGTAGGCCTTGGTCTGGCGCAGGCTCGTGGAGTCCGAACGCCCGGCGATGAGCAGCGTGCGCGGGCCGTTCGGGCTCGTGTGCGAGATGGGTGACGCGGCGACGAGGGCCTGGAGGCCCTCGCCCGCAAACGCGGGGCTGCGCGGAATGAACTCACCGCTGAGCGAGCAGACCGCGTCGTACGCGCCCGGGGTGCGCGCACCGAGGTACGCCGCGCCGTAGCCGCCCGCGGAGAGGCCGCCGACAGACCAGTGGCCGTTCGTCCGGTAGGCGCGGTCGATGTACGCGCGCAGGTCACTCGACACCGCGGTCCCGACGCGTTGTCGTGCGGTGTCGGCGAACCAGCTGTCCTCGACTGCGGGGCCGCGGCCATCGGGCGCGACGGCGATGAAGGGTGGCATTCCTGGGAGCAGCTCGGCGCCCACCGGATCGAGACCGTTGATGATGTCACCCGGCGCGCCCGGATAGCCGTGCAGGAGCTCCACCACCGGGTAGCGGCGCCGGAACTGGCCGTACCCGGGTGGCAACACGACGAACGCCGACCGATGGCCACCGAGCGACGGTGCCGGGTAGGTCACCTCGACAACCGAGGGTGGCGTCAGCGCAACGGGAGCTGCGACGACTGCTGCTCGTCTCGCCGAGGTCGCCACGGCCGCGGCTCCCCGTGCAGGTGCTGCGACGACGGAAACGATCATCGCCGGAGCGGGTACCGCGGCGCTGGCGATCGACGCGCCGGCGATCACCCCGACGGCGATGCCCGAGACACCAAGGACGCGACGGCGAAGAACCGACACACCGTGCGCAGCGACGCTGCCTGCAGAGCGACTCGATTCCTGGCGGCTTGACGCACGGGTCGGGGCACCCATCAGGTACCCGAGTCCCAGGCCGACGGCGAAGCTGCCGAGGTGCTCCCAGTCGGCGAGCTGGTGATGGAGCAGCAGTCCACCGAGGACCCAGATCACGGCGACCACCCGGACTCGCCGCATGCCGAGGACCGCGACGAGCGCGCCTCCGGCTCCGGCAGTGACCGCGGACGTGCCGTAGTCGAGGGTCGAGAGCGTCCGCCCGGCAAACGCGTTCCCGAGCATCGAACCGAGTCCGAGCCCTCCCGCCACGAGGAGCGGCCCGGCAGCTGCGCTCACGGCGGTGACGGCGAGCGCACGCACACTGCCGGCGATCGCCTCGTAGAGGCCGAGCATGAGCACGAGGGACAGCGCGATCGAGATCGCCATGAAGGCGTCGCGACTCAGGAATTGGCTGGTGAACAGGGTCGACCAATGCCCCATCGAGAGCGCACGCCCACTGAACCCGTACCGGAACGCGATGTCCAGCGCGAGGTCGTGTTGCAGGGTCCCGTAGCGCAGCGCCGTGAACAGCACCGCCGCGATCACGCTCGCCGTGACCAGGGGAGGATGCGTCGCCCGTCGGCGGACTTCGGCGAGCGAGGCCCGCCAGGTCTCAGGCATTCGCACGTGCTGCTCGGATCAGTCCGTCCGAGCAGAAGGCGCGTGCCGCCGCGGCGAGCGCGCTCAGAGTCGAGAATGCCGACGGCGCGACGAGCCACATCGGCTCCCAGGTCGGGCCGAACTTCTCCTTGTAGCGCCGCAACGTGACCGTCGGATAGACGCGCTCCGCGACCCTCCCACGCGACAACGGAACCGCGGAGAGGCTCGCCGTCTCGACTCCGGATGTCGCGAACTCGAGCAACCCATCGGCGATCAGCAGGTCCATCGTAGGATTCGGCGCGTCGCCGGCCCGTCGCATCAGATCGAGGACCCGGCCCGTGCCATCGGCGAAGGGCCGCCAGGTCACGAATCCGACCGGCCGGTCGTCGGCATCGAGGCAGACCCGGCAATCAACCTCTGCGACGCGGTCGGGGTCGAAGCGTCCGAGCGTGAATCCCATCTCGCCACCGCGCTTGGTGCCGAGCCACTCCGTGGAGATGCGCGCGAGGCCCTCGGTGAGATCCGCGGAGAACGGCACCACCCGCAGTCCCGACCGGCGTGCCGACGCCACGCTGTGACGGACGTTCGCCATTCGCTTCCCGGCCAGGGAGAAGTTGCCGAGATCGATCCGCGCGTCATCCGCGATCCGAGTGAGGTGGAGCCCGGCCCGTCGGTACGGTTCGGGGTGCGTCACGGCCACGAAGACCGGGCGGCGTCCGGAATGCCCCACCTGCTGGAGCAAGCTGTCGAGTGCCTCGAGCTCGGACCCCGGCGGTGTCGCGGGGTTGGTCGGGATCACGGCCCAGCTGCGCACCGGTCGGTATCCCGCGACACCACCACCCGCGAGCCGGAGCACCGTGTTGCCCGGTTCGGTCAGAAAGGGGCTGATTGGCGAACGGCCCCAGCGAGCGACGATCTGACTCGCGTCGGTGATGGCACTGACAGTCGCAGGCCTTGACGCCGAGTCGGGACCCGCGTCAGGTGACGTGAAAACGGGCATGGCATCTTCATACTCCTCGCATTCTAAGAAGAAGATGAGAGTGCGAACGCGTCCGCGCCGCGACGAAACACACGTCGCGCGTCGACCCCGAACTCATACGAGCGGGCCGCGCCGGTCGTACTGCGTCGACGCGCGGAGCTACGACCTGTGTCCGCGGCCGCCGTGGTCCGGTTGATCAGACCCGTGTCCGCCGCTGCCGTGGTCCGGTTGATCAGACCCGTGTCCGCCGCTGCCGTGGTCCGGTTGATCAGACCCGTGTCCGAACCGCGGGCTGGCCAGCTCGATGACCTGTTGGAACGTCGGGCGGTTGGTGAGGCGGAACTGGTCAGGGATCAACCCCGGGGTGAATCCGCTGCGCCGGGCCGGGCTCTGCCACACGGTCGGATCCGGCCCCTGGGTGGCAGCCAGGCCGGAAGCGACCTGGTCCACCACCGCCCACAGCGAGGCGCGGCATGCGTCGAGCGAGCCCAGACCGCAATAGCGGAGGTTGAACTTCCCTTGCACCGGGCCGTTCAGGAGCGTCCGCAGGTCCTTGTCCACGTACGACTCGCCGGACAGGCTGCCGAGCCCGCGGATGCTGTCGAGCGCGGCGGTCTGATCCCCGAACACCGGCCGCATCACGGCATCTGCGATCGGGTTCCACAGCGCGTTCATCACCGTCGGACCGGCTTCGTCGTACTGGCCACTGTTGTCGGCGTCGAGCACCGGCGCGTCGCGGCGCACCCAGTCGTCGAGCATCGAGACCACCTGGGCCGCGAGCGGGCTCGGCGCGTGACCGCCGTGGAGCACCTGGCTGATCACCGGCCACACCGGCGCGCGCACGTCCTCGGTGGCCGCGCGGTTCATCACGCTCACGTCGTTCGCCAGCGTGACCCGCCGCGGGAATTGGTTGAACAGCTCCACGCGGTGCACCGAGCCGTACGGGTCGTCGTCGCCGTGCATGAAGCCGGGCGCCGACTGGTTGTTCCAGTTCAGCAGGAGACCGTCAGGCGTGCCCGTGCCATGCGGGTGCTCCCACTCGTTCAAGAAGCCGTTCCACTCGTACTGGCCGGTGCCGAGCGTGGGCAGCCGCCGGTCAAGTCCTGGCGCACGCCGGGGCAAGAGGCCGGACGAGAAGTAGGCGGTCGTGCCGCGGCCCGCGTAGGCCCAGTTGAACGTGAAGTTGAACTCGTTCGCGATGTCGAAGAAGCGATCCGGCGAAGTGGCCTTGCCCTCCGTCATGTCCTTGAGCGCCATGAGGTTGAGCCCGTCACGCCCGAACGTGGAGCGCTTGCGGGTAAGTGCGACCGGCCGACCGTTCGACGTGGCGGTGCCGATCACCGGCCCGTGCACCGACACCGGGTACCGGACCGGCGTGCCGTTGAGGAGGCCCGCGTCGAACGCGTCGAACGAACGGCACACCCCTTGGTACAGGTAGTGGTCCGACGCGCGAGTGGCCGCGGAGCCATCCGGGTTGCAGAGCTGCTCGACGAACACGTCACGCACGTCGTGGTTGGCGGAGGTGAGGCTCCACGCGTAGTCGGGCGTCCGGCCGATCAGCATGTACATCATCGCCGCCGGAATACCGACGCCCTGCGCCTCGATGCCCGGACCGGACAGATGGATCTGCTCGACGATCTCCGGGTAGTAGTAGCCGAGCTGCGGGCCCATCACCGCAAGCGTGTTGCCGGTGGCCGAACGCTGCGGGTCGACGACGAGGAAGTTCGAAGCCTGCTTGAACGGGACCTTCCCCGCCGCGGGGTACGTGGGCGAATCGGGCGACGGAGCAGCGGTCGGCTCCGCGGCCGACGCGGCGGAGACGGTCGCGGGCGCCGCGGCAGCACTGGGCGTGGCTGCGGACGCCGGCGCGGTCGGGTCGAGTGAGGTGATCGAGCCTTCGTCGATCGCCGCCGAGCCGGTGACCGGTCCACCGGTGAAGATCCCGTAGTTGAAGGTCTGCTTCAGCGTGGTGGGCGCCTCAGGGTCGTTGAACAACATGGCGTCCTCCCACGCCTTGCGCCCCGTGTCCGCGCCCAGGTGGTTCTGCAACCGCGAGAGGAACTCGGCGTTCGACGCTTCGGCGCCGCCGCCGGCGCCGAAGATCGAGCCGATGAACGCGGTCACCGCGATCACGTCGTTGACGGTGGCGGGCGGCTGCGTGTTGCCGTGCGTCTGGAAGTAGGCCGTCATGCCATCGGCCTCGGCCTGCATGTCGGCGACCATCTCGTCGCCCCGCGCGCCGTAGGTCCGCTTGATGAGGCCGACCTGGTCGGTGACGAGCTGCTCCGTGGCGGCGCTCGGCACGAACGACTGCCCGCTCGTGACGAGGCCGAACGCATTGATGCCGGGGATGTCGGCGACGGCCGCACGGGCCGGACCGCGGCCGAGCTGCAGCAACAACCCGCGGTCGCGCGCCGTCACCCAGCCTGCGCCGAACGCGAGGTCGGCGCGGGTCCGGCCGGTGACGTGCGGGACGCCGTAGCTGTCGTAGGTGATCGTCGTACCGGACCGGCCAGTCGGCTCGTCACGGGTCGCGCCGATCGGCTTGAAGTTCTCGGGGAGGAAGTACCGGTCGATGTCGGCGTCCGTGACGTTGCCGCGCAGCGGCGTGAGACCGTCGTAGAGCGGGAGCTGGTCGGTCGAGTTGTTCGTCGTCGGGAGACCGCCGTAGTTGCCGGGCGGCAGGATGTAGCGGGCGCGATCCGGAGGCGGTGATCCGGGGTGCCACCGGTCGATCGGCCTGCACGCGAGCAGCACCAGTGCCAATACGACGGTGACGGCGATCAGGCCAGCCCGACGGTTCTTCATCCTTGGCTCCCCCCGACCCGGCCGCTCCCGACCGCGATACGAGCAACCCTACCCTCACGCCCGAATTCGGGCACTCCCCGCGCGAGCGCACTCGACGTTCGCCATGAACCCCCGAGCCGGCGCAGCTCAGGACTGCGCCGCGCTTGTCCGGAGACATCGGTCTGTGGTCCACCACCCGAAGGAATGCGCACTCCCCCGATCCCGTTGTACGGGGTGAAACATCGCCAGACCGAGGTGCCAGTCATATGCCCGAGATCACGTTCATCGAGGCGCTCAGCCTGTCCAGTCTCGCGGTCCTGGCCTGGGGCCTCGGGCTCCTGATCGTCGGCAATCGCAGCACCCGCCAGCGAACGCAGTAGCGGCGGCGTGCGCAAAATCGCGAGGCTGAGCCAACACCTTCCGCGCGGAGCACACCGCGTCGCTGCGCGCGAGTCATGCCCAGGTATACGCTCGTCTCCCGTTGGGCACTCCTCCGGACCCTGGTAGCGCAATCGCTCGACGATCCGTAACTCGTGGAGCAGCGATGCGCGCGCGGGTCTCGAGTTGAGAGTGCAACGACGACCCCGGATCTTCACGGGAATCGCCCTGATCGGCGCGCTCGCATTGCTCACCGGTTGCGCGAGCTCGCCCTCGACGTCGAGCGGGACGAACACGATCGAGTTCGGCGTGAAGATTCCCGGCACGGGTGGCGCGACACCGGCCGGGGCGAAGGTGAACGTTTCCCTCGGTGACACCAAGGGGGTAGGCCCGATGACCCTGACCCTCTCGCCCGCCACCGCCCCGACCGGCAACGTCACCTTCATCGTCAAGAACAACGGGACCATCCTCCACGAAGCCGTCGTCCTCAAGACCGACACGCCCTTCGACCAGCTCCCCATCACCTACGGCGGAGACCCACCCGCACCCGTCGCCACCGGCGCCGACAAAGTCGGCGAAGACGCCAACGTCGGCGAAACCGGAGACCCCAACCTCAAACCCGGCGACACCCGCACCTTCACCATCAAGAACATGACCACCGGCCACTACGTCGTGGTCTGCAACCTCGCCGGGCACTACGGCATGGGCATGCGCGCCGCATTCGAGGTGGGCTGATCGATGACTGACGACACGGATCTTCCTCCTCAGATCGGATGGCTCCGTGCCGTCCTGACCGTCGCGGCCATCACGCTCGTCGCGATTGCGGTGCTCGTGTACGGGACGAATGCGGTGCTTACGAAGGTGCACGGCAAGACACACGGCAGCCTCGTCGCGGTCGCGACCACGATGTTCTTCGTCGGCTTGCTCGCGTTGGCGTGGGCGCTGCGACAGCTTCAACGCCGGAAGATGATCTGATGCCCATCCCTCCCACGCCGGATGCCCAATGGCTGTGGGAGAACGAGCCGTGTCGCGCCGCGTGCCCCGTCCACACCGACGCGGGCGCCTACGTCACGGCGATCGCCGAAGGCCGATTCGAAGAGGCCTACCTCATCGCTCGGGCTCCGAACCCGTTCCCATCGGTATGCGGGCGCGTGTGTGCGGCGCCGTGCGAGCGGGCGTGTCGGAGGGGCAGTGTCGATGCACCGGTATCGATTCGCGCGTTGAAGCGGTTCGTCACCGAACGCTTCGGCGTGGAGAGCTTCGCTGCGAACACGATGTGGCACGCCGCGCACGGCGAGGTACCACCCGCCAGCGGTCCGAGCATCGGAGTGATCGGCGGCGGGCCTGCCGGTCTCTCCGCGGCATGCGACCTTCGTCTTGCGGGTCATCCGGTCACCGTCTACGAAGCGCAGGATCGCCTCGGCGGCATGATGGTGCTCGGCATCCCGGAGTACCGGCTCCCCCGGGCGCTGATCGCCCGAGAGATCGAGGCGATCGTCGAGCTCGGCATCGACATCGAGACCAACGCGCGAATCGGTGAGACGCACTCGATCACCGAGCTTCTCGACCGGCACGCCGCGCTGTTCCTCGCGGTCGGAACGGGACGAGCCCGCGACCTCGACCTGCCGGGCCACGACCTCGACGGGGTGCTGCGTGCCGTCGAGTACCTCCTGAACGTGAATCAGGGCTTCCGGGTCGAGCTGGGCGAGCGAGTCGTGGTCGTCGGCGGCGGCAACGTCGCGTTCGATGCCGCGCGCACTGCACTCCGCGCCGCCTCCGCCGGCACTGACCAACCGGCACCGGTACCGCTGAGTGCGACCTCGGAGGATGACGCGCGCCGGGCGATGACGACGACGCTCGACGTTGCACGAGCAGCACGCCGAGCCGGCGTGCTGGATGTGACGATCATCGCACTCGAATCACCCGAAGAGATCCCTGCCGATCCCGAAGAGATCGATGAAGCGGAGCGTGAGGGCATTCGCATCCTGTATCGACGCGGACCGCATCGCTTCGTCGGCGACGCGAAGGTCGCCGGCCTGGAGACGATCGCGGTGTCATCCGTGTTCGACGCTGAAGGTCGCTTCTCGCCGACGTTCGAGCCTGGAACCGAGGAGGTGCTGCCCGCCGACACCGTGATCCTCGCGGTCGGCCAGGGAGCCGACGTGACCTTCCTTGACGCCGTGGGCCTCGAACGCAACCGCATGGGTGGGGTGCAGATCGATCTCGATTCCCTGCGCTCGTCCGATCCGCGCATATGGGCGGGAGGTGATGTCGCCCACGGTCCCCGGAATCTCATCGACGCGATTGCCGACGGCCGACGCGCCGCAGCATCGATTCACAGCGCTCTGACCGGCTCACAGCCGGTCAGCACATCGCACGAGGTGCGGGTCGAGCTCCGCACCGGCTTCCGTCGACTCGACAGCGACTACGACGCGATCCCTCGTCAAGTCATCCCGGCGACACCGACGGAACGGCGCGTCGGTTTCGGCGAGGTCGAGACCGGCTACGACGAGCACGAGGCCCGTCTCGAAGGGCTGCGCTGTCTGCGCTGTTTCGACAACATCATGCTCTCGCCCGAGCTGTGCATTCTTTGCGGTCTCTGCGTCGATGTGTGCCCGCCGAACTGCATCACCATTGCCCGCGCCGATCACGTCGGGCTCGGAAGCGAGCAGCAATCGGTGCTCCTGCTCGACGAAGATCTCTGCATCCGTTGCGGCCTGTGCGTCAACCGCTGCCCGCCGGGTGCGCTGTCGATGGTTCACGCGAGGGAGCTGACACGTGACTGACGTCGACGTCGACCGCGACGGGCTCGAACCGGGCCGCACATCCGTGGACCACGGCATCACCGCGCGGATCAAGCGCAGTGATGCATTCCGTTCGATCTTCCGCCACGCGCAGCTCGATACGCCACGTGGCCGCGCCCTTCAGTCGTTCAGCAACTTCTTCCTGCATCTCTATCCGGTCAAGATTCCCAAGCGGGTTCTCCGGAACCGCTACTCGTACCGGTTGGGTTTCATCGCCGCGGTGCTGTTCGGCATCCTGCTCGTCACCGGCATCTACCTGATGTTCGTGTACACGCCGTCGGTCGGCTCCGCGTACGGCGACATGCAGCGCTTGAAGACCGGTGTCGGCTTCGGCCAGCTGATCCGGAACATCCACCGCTGGGCGGCGCACCTCATGGTGTTGGTCGTCTTTCTGCATCTCGTACGCGTGTTCTACGCCGGCGCCTACAAGGCGCCGCGGGAGTTCAACTGGGTGATCGGCGTGATGCTCCTGCTGCTCACGCTCGCGTTCTCCTTTACCGGATACCTGCTGCCCTGGGATCAGCTTTCGTACTGGGCAGTGACGGTCGGAACGGGACTCGTTCACTACATCCCGCTGCTCGGCGGCAAGACCCAGGATCTGCTCATCGGTGGGCCCCAGGTCGGTCAGAACACGCTGCTGCGCTTCTACGCCCTTCATGTCGCCGTGCTGCCGATGTTCCTGGTCCTGATGCTGGCCGTCCACATCTGGCGCGTGCGCAAGGACGGCTTCGCGGTGCAACGCACGAGCGTCGGAGCGTTCGCCGAGGAGGCAACCGAACGTCCGGCCGCCGCAGCCGCCGCCGCTCCCATGGCGCAGGCCGCGCCCGATCTCTACGGAGGGCGCGTGCGCCTGCTCGGCGTCGTCGACCGCGAATCGATCACGGAAGCCGCGCGGCCGGTCGACGACACGGTGTTCACCTGGCCGCACCTCCTGGTGCGTCACGTCGTGGTGGCACTCGGTACCTCGGCGATCGTGCTCGGCCTCGCGGTCGCCTTCAGCGCACCGCTCCGTGGGCTCGCGAATCCGAACGTCACACCCGAGCCGGCGAAAGCACCGTGGTACTTCGCCGGGCTCCAGGAGCTGCTCTCGCGCTTCGATCCGTTGGTCGCGGGAATCTTGATACCTACGGGCGCTGTGTTGGTCTTCCTGCTCCTCCCCTACATCGATCGCAACCCCGATACGCGGGCGAGCCATCGCAAAGTCGCAATCCTGCTGTTCAGCGTCTTGCTCGCGATCGCAGTAGGACTCACGATCATCGGGGTGTTCTTCCGAGGCCCGGGCTGGAAGTTCATCGCCCCGTGGACCCACTCGTACATCGAGCTGTAGGAGTACCAATGGACGACAAGGGCCGACGCGACTTCCTGCGGGGTGGCTGGAAGCTGGGCGGTGCGCTGCTCTTCGGCGCCGCGGCATACACGGGCTATGAGGCTCTCCGCCCACTCACGGCGGGCTCGAGTGGAGCCAAGATCGCCGCCGGTACGGTCTCGAGCTTCGCCAAGGACACGAGCACCTACGTGCCGGCCGGGCGGATGTACGTCGTGAATGCGAACGACTACCTGTTCGCGCTCTCGCAGAAGTGCCCGCATCTCGGTTGCCACGTGCCGTACTGCGAGAGCTCGGGGCGGTTCGAGTGCCCGTGCCACGGCTCGATCTACGACCTCGCCGGCGAGTACATCACGGGTCCGGCGGGGCGGGGCATGGACCGGTACGAGGTGAAGCTCGAGGGTGACAACGTCGTGGTCGACACGGGCGTCCTGCACACCGGCCCACCGCGCGGCGCCAAGGTCTTCCTCACGCCGCCCAAGGGTCCGAGTTGCATCGGCAAGGCCTGACGTGCCCCGCGATCGCCCCGAACCGCCGCCGTTCGAGCCCGAGTGGCTCGAACGCAGTTTGAACCGCTATCTCGCGTGGGGACTCGTCTTCATGGTGCTGCTCCTCGTCGGCTTCGTCGCGTACCGCGTACGCGAGCCGGGCCTTCGCCGTTCGGCCACCCGTGCGCAGACGACCAGCTACACCGATATCGGCCACCAGACCTTCAGCGCGAGCTGTTCACAGTGCCACGGCAAGGACGCGAGCGGCGGCGGAAGTGCGCCGACCCTGAACTCGAGTCAATTCCTCAAGAGCACCACCGACGCGCAGATCTTCTCGCTCGTAGCCGGAGGCGTCTCGGGCACGGAAATGCCCGCGTGGAGCCTGGACTACGGCGGCACCTTCACCGACGAGCAAGTACGGCAGGTCGTCACGTACCTCCGGTCTCTCGAACCACGAGCGCCGAGCGTGCCCGGCTGGCGCCAGAGCGACAAGGCCAAGTGAGGGCCCCGCCCGGACCGTCACCCGCGTCCCCGTTCTCGGAGAAGACGGTTACGTCGACACCAGCGGCTCTGCGGTCGCCGAAACCCTGATCCCTCGGTCAAGGTTCGACTGCAACCAACGCTGGAACAAGTCGACGCGTTGTGGAGCCTGCTCATGCGAGAACCTGCACGTGTGAACCTCGCCACACTGGGAGTTGCTGGCGCCGGTGGCAAAGTTGAACAGGCAGGTCGGACACCGAACATCGAGGAGTTCGGGAAGCTCCGGGCAGAAGTAGCGCCCGCACGGAGTCAAACCCTCGCACCGATCGAAGTCCCAGTCGCATCCTTCGCAACGGATGAACGAAAGCGCGCGTTCAACCTGCGTGACGCTTCTCGTACCAGGGTGTTCCATAGAACACCTCCGTCCTTCTCGTGCGGGCCGGTTGACCCCCCTTCTTGCGGGGTCAACGGATAGCTCCGACACTACGAACGCGAAGCAGCGGCGGGTAGGGCCGAACGTCCCAATGAGGCCCAAGCTCGGTCACGTCCCGAAGGCGACCACCACGCGTCCCGCGCCGACGACGACACGCCCAGTTCCCGCCGCGGGAGACGTGAAACGAGAGGGCACGTCGCCGATGTGCTGCGACAAGATCGTCCTCCCCGACGAAGGATCGAGCGCGACCAGATCGCCGCGGTCGGTCGCGACGGCCCAGACCGCGCCGCCGGCGACGATGGGTGGTCCCGGCGACGCCACGGGTGCTGTCCAGCCGACACCGAAGCGGTCGCCGGTCACCGTGACTTGCACAATGCCACCCGAGCACGGAACGAACATCGTGTCGCCATCATGCGCGACGCCACCAAACGCGCGGGTGCTGCAGACACTGCCGGAGTGCAGCTGCCCACCGACTCCGCCGAGGTGCCCGGCGTCGAGCAGATAGCCGATACCGCTCTTGCCGACCTGGAAGACACGGCCGGCCGGCAGGAGCACCGGGCCCGTGGATCCGAGGTCGGAATCGCTCGCATTCAGCGACGCCCAGTCACTCGGCGCGAACGAGTCGACCAGCTTGAGGTCCGCGCTGAGATGAACGACGCTGTTCCCGTAGTCGTACGACCCGCTGCTCGAACTGTTCCCGCTCGTCAGGTACAAGGTGCCGTCACTCGCGATCGCGGCACCGGGCGGGGCCCAGAAGCCTCCCTCACGCTGCGTCGGGAGCGTGTACGACTTCACGGCTCCGACTCCCGCAGCGGACACGGGCACGGAGACGACGCGGCCGTGGTAGTCGCCGCAGTCGCCGAACCGCCCGCCATACGGAATGAACACCTTCCCCGATGAGAGCGTGAGTGCCGCTCGCTGGTTGTGGACCGCGGGGTCGGCGCCGGCCGCGTCGACCGGGGCCGAGTCGACGAGCTGCCCGGTCGACACGTCGAGCTCGAACAGCAGGTGCCGACCCGGCTGGACCATGCCCACCGCGTAGATACGCCCCGCGTTCGTGTCGATCACGGGCGTGCTGGTGATGCCAACCGGGTCGACGTCACCGCACGGTAGGGACGAACCCGACACCGGCTCGCCGAGGTGTGTCTTCCACGCAATCGCGCCGTCGGAGGCATTGAGCGCGTAGACACTGTCGTTCTCGGTCGCGATCACGACACGGTTGCCGGCCAGGAGCGGTTGTGCGTACACAGCGCCGTCGAGAGTCGGTGACGCCCATTGCCGGCGCACCGCGCCAGATGCCGGCGGGCCGTCGGCTGTGAGTCCGGTGCGCGCGGCGTCGTGGTAGTACGTCGTCCACTGCGCGCC